>NZ_JBQSWB010000022.1:0-47592 GCF_052446295.1 Brachybacterium sp. AOP43-C2-M15 | reverse complement strand
ATGCCGTGCCTCGGCACCACGCAGCGGCGCACCGGGCCGGGCGCCGCGGCGGGCGCCGGATCGCGGCGCCGCAGCGCTCAGAAGCCCACGCGCTCCCGCACGATGACGGCGAGGCGCTCGGCGACCTCGGAGGCCTGCTCGTCGGTGGGCGCCTCGACCATGACGCGCACCAGCGGCTCTGTGCCGGAGGGTCGCAGCAGCACGCGCCCGGACTCCCCCAGCTCCTTCTCCGCGGCGGCGACGGCGTCGGTCACCCCGCGGTCGATGGTGGCCTTGGCCTTGTCGACGTCCTTGACGTTGATCAGCGCCTGCGGGAGGCGGGTCATGACGTCGGCGAGCTCGCGCGCGGAGCGCCCGGTCCCCGCGATGCGCTGCAGCAGGTGCAGGGCGGTCAGCTCGCCGTCACCGGTGGTGGCGTGCTCGGCGATGATCACGTGGCCGGACTGCTCGCCGCCGATGGAGTAGCCGCCGAGGTTCATCTCCTCGAGCACGTAGCGGTCGCCCACTCCCGTCTGGCCGAGCACGATGCCGTGCTCCCTCATGGCGAGCTTGAGGCCGAGGTTGCTCATCACGGTGACCACGAGGGTGTCGTCGTGCAGCTTCCCGCGCTCCTTGAGGTCCAGGGCGAGGATCGCCATGATCTGGTCGCCGTCGATGACCTCCCCGTCGGCGTCGACCGCGAGGCAGCGGTCGGCGTCGCCGTCGAAGGCGACGCCGATGTCGGCGCCGTGCTCGCGCACCGCGGCCTGCAGCGGACCGAGGTGGGTGGAGCCGACGCCGTCGTTGATCAGGCCGCCGTCGCTGAGGTCCCCGATGACGTGCACGGTGGCGCCGGCGCGCCGCAGCGCCTCGGGCCCGGTGACCGAGGCGGCGCCGTTGGCGCAGTCGGCGACGACGGTGAGCCCGTCGAGGGAGCGGTCCAGGGTCGCCACGAGATGCTCGACGTACGCCTCGACGGCACCCTCGTACCGGGTGATGGTGCCGACGTCGCTGCCCTGGGGGCGGTCCCATTCCTCGCCGAGGCGGGCCTCGATCGCGTCCTCGACCTCGTCGGGCAGCTTCACGCCGCCGCGGGCGAAGAACTTGATGCCGTTGTCCGGGGCGGGGTTGTGGGAGGCGGAGATCATCACGCCGAGGTCCGCGCCGGTGGACTGCACAAGGTGGGCGAGCCCCGGGGTGGGCAGCACCTCGGCGTCGAGCACGTCGACCCCGGCGGAGGCCAGCCCGGCGCTGACCGCGGCGGAGAGGAAGTCGCCCGAGGGGCGGGTGTCGCGGGCGACGATGGCGCGGGGGCGGGTGTCGTCGCGGGTGCCGTTGAAGGCGCCGAGCGTGCCGAGCACGTGGGCCGCGCCCACGGACAGCTCCACCGCGAGCTCTGCGGTGATGTCGCCGTTCGCGCGTCCGCGCACTCCGTCGGTGCCGAAGAGTCGTGCCACAGGGTTCTCCTTGCGAGGATCGGGATCCGGGTGTCCGCCGCGGGCGCTGCCCCGCGGCGGGGCCGGGAGCGGGAGCGGGTCCGCAGGTGCGCTGTGAGACTACCCGCTGGAGGCCCGCTGTTCCGTCATGGCTCTCGTCACCGGCGGTCCGTGGCGGTTACTTTGGAGGGATGCCCGATCCCGTCCTGCTCCCCCGCCTGCTCCCCTCGGCGATCAGCCACCACGTGGGCGATCGCAGCGCGAGCCGGGGCCTGGCCGCGGCGCGGGCCGGACGTGTCGACGATCTCGCCTGGGATGTCGCGTCCTCGGTCGTGTCGGCGCGGGTGAGCGATGAGGACGGTGCGTCCCGTCGTGCCGAGGTGGAGCTGGTGGAGTACGAGGACGACTCCGTCTCGCGCCGCTTCCACGCCCCCGGGCCCGGAGGGCTGTGGCGTCCGCGCGGATCCGGCTGCGACTGCGTCGTCGGCGAGGCCTGCGTGCATGTCGCCGCGACGCTCTACCGGCTCAACGACCTCGGCACCCGGGCGATGCAGGAGGCCCCGCCCGCGGAGTGGCGCAGCGTGCTGCGTCCGCTGCTGAGCAGCTCGTCCTCCACCGGCTCCGGCACCTCGACGCCGCCGCGTCCCCTCGCGCTGCGCTTCGATCTCGAGGCGGGCACCTCGGGCACCGGCACCTCCCGCCACCATCGCGAGGTCGCGACCCCCGCCCGAATCGCCGCGGGCGCCGATCTGTGGCTCGGGATGCGGCCCCTGACGCGGGGGCGCAAGGGGGCCTGGATCAAGGGGGACCTGTCCTGGCGCACGTTCGAGTACCGCCTCGCCGGGCGCGAGTACGACCCGGCCCAGGGCGAGGCGCTCACCCGCCTCTTCGCCGCCGCCTCGGTGGAGCGCTCCTACTCCAGCGGCGCGATCGAGCACCTGTGGCTGAACTCGATCACCTCGCCGCTGCTGTGGCAGTCGCTCGAGCACGCCCGCGCGGCCGGGGTCGAGTTCCTGCCCGGCAGCGGGCTCGCCGCCGTCGAGCTCCTCTCCCACGCCGAGGTGGGGCTGGACCTGCAGTCCGACGGGGCGACCGGCGATCTCCGGGTCCTGCCGCGCACCGCGATCGCCGGGGAGAGGGCCGACGGGAGCCGGCTGCTGGGCGCCTCCGGAGTGCTCGACGTCGAGGCGGCCGACGACGATCTGCTCATCGCGCGCATCGCCCCTCTGGGCGCTTCGGTGCCCCGCGATCTGCGGGCCCTGCTGCACCGGCGCGAGCCGCTCACGGTCCCGGCCCCGGACCGCGAGGCGTTCCTCGAGGTCGCCTATCCCCGGCTGCGCTCCCTCACCGCGGTCACCAGCGTGGACGGCAGCGTCGAGCTGCCCGCGGCACGTCGGCCCACCCTGCACCTCACCGCCGCCTACGCCTCCGGGGACCGACTCTCGCTGCGCTGGTCCTGGCAGTATCACGACCCCCATCGGGTGCTGCCCATGGACCGGCGCCAGGGCGCTCACCGCGACCACGCCCATGAGGACGCCGTGATCGCCGAGGCGATGACGCTGTGGCCGCTGAGCGCCACCGACTCCCCCGAGCTGCTCAGCGGCACCGACACGGCGCGCTTCACCGAGCACGTGCTCGACGACCTCGCCGCCCTCGACCATGTCGAGGTCGAGATCACCGGCACCCGGCACGCCTATCGTGAGCTCGACGGGGCCCCGCAGGTGCGCGTGACCCAGCAGGCCTCGCCGGGCAAGAACGACTGGTTCGACCTCGGTTTCGAAGTCACGATCGAGGGACGGCAGATCCCGTTCCCGAGCCTGTTCGTGGCCCTCGCCCAGGGCCGGTCCAAGCTGCTGCTGCAGGACCGCACCTACTTCTCCCTGGATCATCCGGCCTTCGACGCGCTGCGGGAGCTGATCCGGGAGGGCGAGGCGCTCTCCGAGTGGGAGCCGGAGCGCCAGCGGATCTCCCGCTTCCAGGTGGACATGTGGGACGACCTCCAGGAGATCGCCGACGAGACCGTGGCGAGCCGGGAGTGGAGCGCCACCGCCCTGTCCCTGCGCGACCTCGAGGTCGCTCCCGCGCCGCCCCTGCCCCGATCGGTGCGGGCCGAGCTGCGCGACTACCAGCACGAGGGATTCGGCTGGCTCGCCTTCCTGTTCGCGCACGGCCTCGGCGGGGTGCTGGCGGACGACATGGGCCTGGGAAAGACGCTCCAGACCCTCTCCCTGATCGCGCACGCCCGCGAGGAGGACCCGTCGGCCGCTCCCTTCCTCGTGGTCGCCCCCGCCTCGGTGCTGCCGGTGTGGCGGCGCGAGGCGGAGCGCTTCACCCCGGACCTGACCGTGCGGGTGCTGGACCGCACGGCGGCCGCGCGGGGAGCGGATCTGTCGTCGGCGACCGTCGGCGCGGACCTGGTGGTCACCAGCTACTCGGTGCTGCGCATCGACGAGGAGGAGTTCGCCGGGTCCTTCTTCCAGGGGTTCGTGCTGGACGAGGCGCAGTTCGTCAAGAATCGCCGTTCCCGCACCCACCGCGCGGCCCAGGGCGTGCGGGCACGGTTCCGGCTCGCGATCACCGGTACGCCGATGGAGAACTCCCTGGACGACCTGTGGGCGATCCTCGACCTGGTGACGCCCGGTCTGCTGGGCACTGCGATCGGGTTCCGCAAGCGGTACACCCTCCCGATCGAGACCGGGGACCATCCCGGGCGGATGGAGCTGCTGCGCCGACGCGTGCGCCCCTTCCTGCTGCGCCGCACCAAGGAGCTGGTCGCCGCCGAGCTGCCCGAGAAGCACGAGGAGGTGCTCACGGTGACCCTCTCCCCGGAGCATCGCGCGGTCTACGACTCGGTGCTGCAGCGCGAGCGGAAGAAGGTGCTGGGCCTGATC
Organism: Brachybacterium sp. AOP43-C2-M15; assembly: GCF_052446295.1. NCBI lineage: Bacteria > Bacillati > Actinomycetota > Actinomycetes > Micrococcales > Dermabacteraceae > Brachybacterium > Brachybacterium sp. AOP43-C2-M15. The sequence goes on along the minus strand of NZ_JBQSWB010000022.1, from coordinate 43,286 downwards.
GACACCGATCTGGACCGCAGCCGCTTCATCGTGTTCCGCTCGCTGACCCTGCTGCGGATGATGGCGCTGGACCCGGCCCTGGTCGACGGCGAGGAGTACGCGGACGTGCCCAGCTCGAAGCTCGAGGCGCTGTTCGACCGGCTCGACGAGGTGATCGGGGACGGGCACCGGGTGCTGCTGTTCAGCCAGTTCACCTCCTACCTGGACCGCGTCGCCGCCGAGCTGGACCGGCGCGAGGTCCGCTATGCGCATCTGGACGGCTCGACGAAGGACCGCGACGCTGCGGTGGCGGGCTTCCGGGAGGGTGACGCCCCGGTGTTCCTCATCTCGCTGAAGGCCGGCGGCTTCGGCCTCACCCTCACCGAGGCGGACTACGTGTTCCTGCTGGACCCGTGGTGGAACCCGGCGGCGGAGAACCAGGCGGTGGACCGCGCGCACCGCATCGGGCAGGAGCGACAGGTGATGGTGTACCGGATGATCGCCGAGGACACCATCGAGGAGAAGGTGCTCGCCCTGCAGCGGCGCAAGGCCGAGCTGTTCGACGCCCTCACCGACGGCGGCGACGCCTTCCGCGCGGCGGTGACCGCCGAGGACCTCCGCGAGCTGCTGAGCTGACCCGGAGCGGCGTGCCGGAACGGTGTGCCGGAACGATGTACCGGAGCGGCGTGCCGGAGCGCCGTGCCGGAACGATGTGCCCCAGCCTGTGCCCGTACGCCGTCCGCGAGCGCGGTGTCGGCGGCGCGTCCGCTCCTCCCGCGCGACGTCGGAGACACACCGCGGGTCACCTCACCCATTCCCCCGAAACCCTTCACCGCTGGGAGAAATCGGGGGATCGGCTCGGCGCGTCGCTGTTCCGTCCGCTCTCAGACACGCCACGCCGCGCGGGCCTTCCCGAAGGGCCCCACCGCCTGCTCGAGCGTGCGGCCGTCGAGCAGGAGCGGCGGTGGAGCCACCACCAGCGGGCCGTCGGCCGACGGGACGGACACCAACGGGGCCCCGAGTGATGCCCCGGCGTCGGCCCGAGGCCCTGCGCCGGGCCGTCCTGCCCCCGGCGCCGCTCCATGCGCCGGCGGCTCCCCCGGTGCGGCGCGGTCCGGCGGCGGCTCCCCCGGTGCGGCGCGGTCCGGCGGCGGGATGTCGGTCAGCAGCGTCCGCGCCGCTCCGAGCAGGCTCGCCCGCACCGTGACGGCGCGGCCGCGGGCGAGGGCGTCGAGGATGTGCGCGGCCAGCAGGTGCCCGGTCGCGTGGTCGAGGGCTTGGACCGGCAGCGCTCCGGGCCGATCGACGCTGCCGCAGCGCACCGCGATCCCGGTCGCGGCCTGGACGATCGAGTCGAAGCCCGCACGCTGTCCCCAGGGTCCGTGCTCGCCCCAGGCGGAGAGGGAGCAGATCACCGCGCGCGGCGCCAGCCGTGCGAGATCTCCGGTCCCGACGCCGAGTGCGGCGAGGGCGCCGGGCCGATAGCCGTCGAGGATGACGTCGGCCCCCGAGGCGAGAGCGCGCAGCTGCTCCGCCTCGGCGCGACGGCGGAGATCCAGCACGGCGGACCGCTTCCCCATCCCGGTGGAGAGGTGCTGATCGAGGAGCTCGGGGCGATGCGGCGGATCGATGCGCAGCACGTCGGCCCCCAGACAGGCGAGCACCTGGGTGCAGGTGGGGCCCGCGATGACGCGGGTCAGGTCCAGCACGCGCACGCCCTCGAGCGGGAGCGGGAGCAGAGCGGCGTCCCCGGGGCCGACGGGCGCCGGCTCCACTGCTCCACGGCGGACAGGCGCAGGCGCCGCGCCGCTCCCGCCGACGGGCACCGGCCCATCGCCGATCGGACGCCGACCACCGCTCACCGGACCCGGGGCCGGGCGCTCGCCGCGGTCCTCGACGATCGACCACGGCTCCCCGGCGGTGGCTGTGGACTGCGGGTGCTCGCGCCACTGCTGCGCGGTGCGCACCGCGACCGCGATCCCTCCGGCGGCGGAGACCCGCTCCTCGATCTCGACCGCATCCCGGCGGCCGATATCGCGCTCGAGACCGGCCCGGTCGCGCACGCCCAGCGCATCGGTGAGCGCAGCGGCGTGATGGGGGTAGTTGCCGTGCAGGCGCACCCAGCCGTCCCGGGCCGCGACGAATCCGGAGAGCTCGCCCCAGGTCTGCGGGGCCCGGCCGTCGATCCGCAGGTGGTCGATCGCGGCGAAGGACGCGGCGATCAGCTCCTCAGGAGCGTCGATGCGCAGGTCCAGGCCACGGGCGGCGGCGAGCTCCCGGGCAGCGTCGCGGACGCGGAGTGCGGCGGTGCGTGCCAGCTGCTCCGTGTCGAGCGGGCCGCCCCACCAGCGCTGGGTCCGTGATGCCGTGGCCATCCTCGGAGCGTAGTGCCGAGGAGTGCTTCCGCCCATCCCCGGTCCTCTCTGCGTCCGCCGACCCCCGGCCCTCTCTGCGTCCGCCCTCGGCGTTCTCCGCGCGCCCGTTCCCGGCCGGTCCACGTCCCGGTGCGCCGTGGTGACGGGCGAACGGCCCGACGCACGACCACCGCCCGCGACGCGCCCCGGACGCGACGATGCCCCCGACCCGGAGGTCGAGGGCATCGTGCGTCCGGCGTGAGCGGTGCGGAGCGCCTGCTCCGCGGCCGATCAGCGCTTGGAGTACTGCGGCGCCTTGCGGGCCTTCTTGAGGCCTGCCTTCTTGCGCTCGATGATGCGGGCGTCGCGCTTGAGGAAGCCGGCCTTCTTGAGGGTGGCGCGGTTGGCCTCCTCATCGATCGCGTTCAGCGCGCGGGACACGCCGAGGCGCACGGCGCCGGCCTGTCCGGACGGGCCGCCGCCGTGCAGGCGGACGATGACGTCGAAGCGGCCCTGGAGGTCGAGGACCGTGAACGGGTCGTTGATCTCCTGCTGGTGCAGCTTGTTCGGGAAGTAGTCCTCGATCGTGCGGTCGTTGATGGTCCACTGGCCGGAGCCGGGGATCAGACGAACGCGGGCGATGGCCTGCTTGCGACGGCCGGTGCCGTAGCCCGCCTCGATCGCGGACTGGCCGGCGCCGACGGCGGCTTCGCCGGTCGACTCGGTGGTGTAGCTCTCCGGGGCGGACTCTTCGGTCACGGCCTCGAGGGTCTCGGGGGTGGTCTCAGTCACGGTTCTCCTTGGTTCTTCCGTGCGGCAGGGCGGAGTGGCGGGACGCCCCCGCTTACTGCGCCACCTGATCGATGGTGAAGGGGACGGGCTGCTGAGCGCTGTGGGGGTGCTCCGAGCCCGAGTAGATCTTGAGCTTCTTGATCTGCTGATCGGCGAGCTTGTTCTTGGGGAGCATGCCGCGGACGGCCTTCTCCACCGCGCGCTCGGGGTTCTTCTCGAGCAGCTCGGAGTAGGGGACGCCGCGGAGGCCGCCCGGGTAGCCGGAGTGGCGGTAGGCCAGCTTGGCCTCCCGCTTGTTGCCGGTCAGCGCGACCTTGTCAGCGTTGATGATGATCACGAAGTCGCCTGCATCCACGTGGGGTGCGAAGACCGGCTTGTGCTTTCCCCGGAGGAGCTGAGCAGCCTGGGAAGCGAGCCGGCCGAGGACGACATCCGCTGCGTCGATGACGTACCAGGAACGCTCGACATCGCCGGGCTTCGGGGTGAACGTACGCACTCGTGCCTTCTTCTCTCGTAGTGGTGCCCGGGCGGCGGACTGCCGTCCAGGCACGATTCGATGGACCGTGGGCACGCTTCCTTCGGGTAAAAGCATGGCCCCTGTGGCTGCACCCGGCCCGCTCCGCTCACGACGCGACGGCGGTCCTGGATGTGTGTGAGATGCCCTTTCGCGCCGGGCGTGAGAGAACGGCTGCGGAGTCGGGCACACATCGAGGCACAACGACCACTCATGCTACGGGGCGCCCGGCGGCAGCGTCAACGCGAGGAGGCCCTGTTCGGGGTGTGATCTGCGCCCGCCTCCGGATCCGGCTCCGCGGCAGTCTCGACGGACCCCGGGTCCGCCTCCGTCGGCAGCGGACGGCGCAGGGTCCGGGTGCGGGCGGCCCAGGCGGCGAGCTCCTCGTCCGGCGGGTAGGCAACATGGTCGAGGGTCAGGCCCTGCGGCGGGCACAGCGGCGCCGCGCCGGGGGCATCACGGGTGGAGGACTCACGGGTGCGGGCCGCCAGGACCCGGGTCGGCCAGCTCTCGTCCTTGCGCCCCTCCCCCACGCCCAGGAGCGCACCCACCAGGGAGCGCACCATGTGGTGGCAGAAGGCGTCGGCGACGACGGTGGCGACGATCAGGCCCTCGTCGGCCTGGCCCTCCCCGGGCCGCTCCCAGCGCAGCTCCCGCAGCTCGCGGACCGTGGTCGCGCCCTCGCGCGGACGACAGTAGGAGAGGAAGTCGTGCTCGCCGAGCAGCGGGGCGCTCGCCCGCGCCATCGCCTCGACGTCCAGCGGCCGACGGTGGCGCAGCACGTCGCGGCGCAGCGGGTCGTGAGCGGCCGGACCGTCGGAGATGCGATAGCGGTAACGGCGCCACAGCGCCCCGAAGCGGGCGTCGAAGTCGCGCGGCACCTCACGGGCCACGTGCACGACGACGTCCGCGGGCAGCACCCCGGCGAGGCGGGTCACGAGAGCGTCCGCAGGGCTGCGGTCCGAGCGCCCGGGCAGGGTGGCGAGCGCGTCGTCGGGCAGATCCAGATGGCAGACCTGCCCCCGGGCGTGGACGCCGGTGTCGGTGCGTCCGGCGACGGTCACCCGGGCGGGGAACCGGGCGATGCGGCCGAGTGCCTGCTCGAGCTCGCCCTGGACGGTGCGCTGACCGGGCTGGGCGGCCCACCCGTGGAAGTCGGTGCCGTCGTAGGACAGGTCCAGGCGCAGTCGCGTCGTGCGCGGTCCGCGCGGCGTCGGATCCGGTGCGGACGCGGCAGGGTCGGGAACCTGGGGCTCGGCGGGCATGCGCCCGATCGTAGCGGCGAGCGCACCTGCGGTCGCAAGACCGTCGGCGCGGCCGACGGCCTCGACCGGACCGGGTCTCCCCCGCACGGCAGAGCACCCGGATATGCTCGATCCCGACCTTCCGCGCACCAGGAGAGGTGCGCGGACCCCGGCGCCGGTCGACCTGGCGCGCCCGGGCAGATCTCACTGCACACCGGAGCGCCCCATGCCCACGAACACCCCTCGCGCCACCGCATTCGTCGATGGAACCCAGATGCTCTATCGAGCAGAGTTCGGGTTCCCTTCGCGCATCCGCAACCGAGCCGGCCATGACGTCACCGGCCTGTTCGGCTTCTTGGCTCTGACCAGGAAGGCTCTGTCCAACTCCCCGATCAGGCCCACGCATGCGCTCGTCGTCTTCGACGCCGACGCGCCGACGCGCCGCTCTCGCCTCGACGCGAGGTACCGCGCAGGGCGTCGGCTCCCGGCCGCGGGAGCTGAGCACAGTCCGTTCCGACACCTGCCGTGGATCGTGCGTGCTCTCGAGGTCTGGAAGATGTCCTGCATCGAGCACGAGAGCGCAGAAGCCGACGACGTCATCGCGTCCTCGATCGCCCAGGGCAGCGCCCGGCGGGGCCGCTCGATCCTGGTGAGCCGGGACAAGGACTTCCATCAGCTGGTGACTGCTCACGTCACCCAATGGGACTCCGCGCGCGGCACGGTGATGGGCTGGACGACACCCGAGAGGATCGTGGAGCGTTACGGGATTCGCGCGAGCCAGTGGTGCGACTACGTCGCGCTCGTCGGCGACCGGTCCGACGGCATGCCCGGAGTCCGGGGCATCGGCCCGATCACCGCAGCCCGCTTGCTCCGAGAAGGACGCGACCTCGACGACATCGCCGAGGAGCTCACCGACTCGAACCTCGCGGAGGCACGTCACCAGCGAGATCTCCATCGCCTGCTCACCGATGTCGAGCTCCCGTCCACGGAACCGTCTCCGCTCCCCGCCGAGGGACCGACCCCGGCAGCCTCGGTGCTCGATGAGCTCGGGCTCTGGGACGCGACCTATCCATGACGAGTCCACGACGAGCTGGCTGGCAACCGGCGTCGTCCCCACGGTGTCGCAGTGCGGGCACTTCTCCGGCGCCCCGTGGGCCGTGGGTACGCTGACCCGCGTGAAGATCCTCGTCATCGGCTCCGGAGGTCGCGAGCACGCGATCGTCCGCCGCCTCGCAGCAGACCAGCCCGCTCCCGAGCTGCACGCCGCGCCCGGCAACCCCGGCATCGCGCAGCTCGCCACCTGTCACGACGTCCCCGTCTCCGACCTCGACGGGCAGGTCGCCCTGGCCCGGGAGCTGCGCGCAGACCTCGTGGTCATCGGCCCGGAGGCCCCGCTCGTGGCAGGCTCCGCGGATCGCCTGCGCGAGGCGGGGCTGACCGTCTTCGGCCCGTCGGCCGCGGCCGCCCGTCTCGAGGGCTCGAAGTCCTGGGCGAAGGAGATCATGGCCGCCGCAGGCGTGCCGACCGCCGCCTCGGTCACGGTCACCGCCCTCGAGCAGCTCGACGCCGGCCTGGACCGGGTCAACCCGCTGGGCGACGTGCCCTTCGTGGTCAAGGCCGACGGGCTCGCCGCCGGCAAGGGCGTGGTGGTCACCGAGGACCGTGCCGCGGCCGTCGCGCATGCGCAGTCGGTGCTCGCCGCGGGCGGCTCGGTGGTGCTCGAGGAGTTCCTCGACGGGCCCGAGGTGTCCCTGTTCTGCCTCAGCGACGGCACCCGGGTGGTGCCGCTGGCCCCCGCGCAGGACTTCAAGCGCGCCCTGGACGACGACGAGGGCCCGAACACCGGCGGCATGGGCGCCTACTCCCCGCTCCCCTGGGCTCCCGAGGGTCTGGTCGAGGAGGTGGTGCGCACCGTCGCACAGCCCACGATCGACGAGCTCGCCGGGCGCGGCATCCCCTTCGTGGGCGTGCTGTACTGCGGCCTGGCCCTGACCTCGCGCGGACTGCGGGTGGTCGAGTTCAACGCCCGCTTCGGCGACCCCGAGACCCAGGTGGTCCTCGAGCGCCTCACCTCCCCCTTCGCCCCCCTGCTGCTGGCCGCCGCCCGCGGTGAGCTCGCCACGGAGGAGGAGCTGTCCTGGAGCGAGGAGGCCGCGGTGACGGTGGTCCTCGCCTCCGCCGGCTATCCCGGCTCCTCCCGCAGCGGGGACGCGATCACCGGGATCGAGGAGAGCGAGAGCCTCGGCGCGCACGTGATCCATGCCGGCACCGCCACCGCGGACGAGGTGCTGGTCAGCGCCGGCGGGCGGGTGCTGTCCGTGGTCGCGACCGGTGCGGATCTCGAGGCCGCTCGGACCCTGGCCCTGGCCGCGACCGGGCGTATCGGCCTCGAAGGCTCCCACCACCGCACCGACATCGCGCGCCGCGCCGCGGCCGACGAGCAGGCAGCCACGGAGGATCGCGCATGAGCTCCACCACCACCGCCCCGCTGATCGAGGCCCCCCGGCTGGAGGGCTGGGACCACGTGGTCTCGGGCAAGGTCCGCGAGCTCTACGTGCCCACGGGCGTCGACCCGTCGGCCGCCACCGAGGTGCTGGTCCTGGCGACCGACCGCATCAGCGCCTACGACCACTCCTTGCAGCCCGGCATCCCGGACAAGGGTCGCCTGCTCACCGGCATCAGCCTGTTCTGGTTCGAGCAGCTGGCGGACATCGTCCCCCATCACGTGCTCTCCGCGACCGACGTGCCGGCGTCGGTGACCGGCCGCGCGCTGCGCTGCCGCGGCCTGGACATGGTGGCGCTGGAGTGCATCGCGCGCGGCCACCTCACCGGCTCGGGACTGGCCGACTACCGCGCCGGCGGCTCCGTCGGCGGGCACGTGCTGCCTGCGGGGCTGGTGGAGGCCTCGCGGCTGGAGCCGGCGATCTTCACGCCCTCCACCAAGGCGGAGGCCGGGGAGCACGACGAGAACATCACCGTCGCCCAGGCCCGCGAGCTGCTGGGCGAGCAGCTCACCGAGCAGCTCGAGTCCCTCACCCTGGCGCTGTTCGAGCGGGCCCGCAGGATCGCCGCCGAGCGCGGGATCATCCTGGCCGACACCAAGTTCGAGTTCGGCCGCTCGCGCCTGGACGGCACGCTCGCGCTCGGCGACGAGGTGCTCACCCCGGACTCCAGCCGTTTCTGGTCCGCGGACGCCCACACCCCGGGCCGCACCCCGCCGAGCCTGGACAAGCAGTTCGTGCGGGACTGGCTGACCTCCCCCGCCTCCGGCTGGTCCAAGGGCTCGCAGGAAGCGCCGCCCGCGCTGCCCTCCGAGGTGGTCGCGCAGACCCGTGCTCGCTATGTCGAGGCCTACGAGCGGCTGACCGGCGAGAGGTTCTGAGTCCTGCCCGCTCCGGCGGGCACGGCCGACGAGGGTCAGTCGTCCTCGATGAGCGGCACGAAGCGGTAGGCCCCGTGGATGCTCTCGTGCAGCTCCTCGCCGTCGCGGACGATGCGCCGCATCTGCTCGGCGACGGGGAGCACCATCACGCCGCCGTCGGCGAGCTGCTCGACCAGTCCGGGCGGGTGGCGCCGCGCCCCCGCGGAGACGAGGATGCGGTCGAAGGGACCGTCCTCGGGCAGCCCGAGCACGCCGGGGAGGGCGGCGCGGATCTCCGCGCGATCGTCGGGGACGGTCCGCGCGATCGCCTCCCGGGCGGGATCGAGCAGGCTCTGCTGCCGCTCCACCCCGAGCACCCTCCCGGTGGGGCCGACGAGATGGGCGAGCAGCGCGGTGGTCCAGCCGGACCCGGACCCGAGGTCGAGCACGCGCTGCCCGGGGTGCACCGCGAGCAGACGCAGCATGTCCACGACGGTGCTCGGCTGCGAGTTCGTCTGTCCGTCGCCGATCGGCAGTGGGGCGTCGAGCCGCGCCCGGTCGCGGACCTCCGCCGGGAGGAACTGCTCGCGCGGCACGGCGCGCAGGGCGCGCGCGACCGGGTCGTCGTCTCGTGCGTCGTGCGTCCTCACCGCGTCCCCTTCCGTGTCCGCATGCCGCCCGCGCGACCGCCGCTCAGGAGGCCGGGATCTCGACCGTGCCGTTCTCCGGCCAGTCCCGCACCTCGGTGCCCTCGGGGGCGAGGGCCGTGGACTGGCGCAGGTAGATCGGGCGGCCGTGGTCGCTCGCGACCGCGTCGTGCACGGGCAGCGCGAGCACGGGGCCGACAGCCCGCAGGAAGTCGATGGTCTCGGCCATCTTCGACCAGGGGGCGACGACCGCGAAGGCGAGCACGTCGATGCCGTGGAACTGCGGGACCGGCTCGAGGGAGTCGCCGGTCACGCCCAGCCGGGGCTCGTCCCCCGCGGAGAGCACGATCCCGCTGTTGCCCACCCGCGGGATGTCCGGGTGGATGATCGCGTGGTGCCCGCCGACGGCCTCGATCCGCAGCGGCGCCTCGCCCTCGACGGCGGGCAACTCGTGGGTCGCCCCGGCGGCGAGCGACAGCAGCTGCTCGGAGGTGAGCGCGGCCGCACCCTCCCCTCCGGGCTCGGCGAGCACCTCCGCGGTCTCCGGCTCCGCGATCACCTCGGCCTCCGGCGACAGCGCGAGCACCTCGTCCAGCAGCGCCCGGTCCAGGTGATCGGGATGCTGGTGGGTGACCAGCACGGCGTCGATCCCCGCGAGCACCTCCTCGCCGAGCCCGCGCACGGCCTCGCCGCTGAAGCCGCCGGGATCGATGAGCAGTCGCCGGCCGGCGACCTCCACGAGCAGGCACGAATGGACGAGATGGCGGATCTTCATCGGTTCCTCCGGAGGTCGAGGTCTGAGGAGTGTGTCTGAGGAGCGGGGTGCCGGTGCCCTCGAACCTATCTCCGACGCGGTGCCTTTGCCCAGGGCGGCGGCGACCGCTCGCCCTGCTGTGGGCGCGGCGACTGCGACGGGGAGGCTGCGACGGGGAGGCGGATCGCACCCTGGGCGGCCCGGCGCGCCTCCTGCCCCACTCGGTACCATGAGCGAGGTCGGGTTCGCCCCGTCGGACGCCGTGTGCGCCGACGCCGCGCCCGCTCGCCGCATCCACTCGTCCGGCCCGCCCGTCGGACCGTCGTCCCCCAGGAGAGCACCCATGCCACGTGTCGTGGTCCACGTCATGCCCAAGCCGGAGATCCTCGACCCGCAGGGCAAGGCCGTCGCCGCCGCGCTGCCGCGCCTCGGCTTCGAGGGCATCGCCTCGGTGCGCCAGGGCAAGCGGTTCGAGCTCGAGGTCGAGGGAGAGGTCACCGACGAGGTCCTCGCCTCCCTCCGCGAGGCCGCGACCACGCTGCTGTCCAACCCCGTGATCGAGGACGTCGTCGCGATCGACGTCGAGGACGCGGCCGACGGGGAGGCGCAGGGCTGATGCGCATCGGTGTGGTGACCTTCCCGGGCACGCTGGACGACCGGGATGCGCTGCGCGCCGTGCGACTCGCGGGCGCCGAGCCGGTCGCGCTGTGGCACGGCGAGGACGATCTGCAGGGCGTCGAGGCGGTGGTGCTCCCCGGCGGCTTCTCCTACGGCGACTACCTGCGCGCCGGGGCCATCTCCGGGTTCGCGCCGGTCATGGGGAAGGTCGTCGACGCCGCACGCGGCGGGATGCCGGTCCTCGGCATCTGCAACGGCTTCCAGATCCTCTGCGAGACGCATCTGCTGCCCGGCGCGATGATCAAGAACGCGCACCGCTCCTTCCTCTGCCGCGACCAGCCGCTGACCGTCGAGAACACCCGCACCGCCTGGACCACCGGCTACGACACCGGCCAGGTGATCCGGATCCCGCTGAAGAACCAGGACGGCCAGTACGTCGCCGACGAGCGCACGCTCGCCGAGCTCGAGGACGAGGGCCGCGTCGTCTTCCGCTACGCCGCCGGCGCCACCCACGGCCCCGCCGGGTTCGAGCAGAACCCCAACGGCTCGCGTCACGACATCGCCGGCATCACCAACGCCGAGGGCAACGTGGTGGGCCTGATGCCGCATCCCGAGCACGCGGTCGAGGCCGGCTTCGGGCCGGACCATCCCGGCGAGGGCACCCGCACCGGCACCGACGGGCTGGGCATGTTCACCTCGGTGCTGCGCAGCCTGGTCCGCTGACCCTCCCCCTCTCGCCCCCGCCCCGCGACTCCCCGCGGCAGGACCTCCTCCGGGCAGCCCTTCCGCTAGGCAGATGTGCGCGGTGCGGGGCCGGTCAGCGCACCTCGGCGACCTCGCCGTCGATGATGAGCACCTGCCCGTCGCGCAGGCCCCAGTAGGGGGCCCCGGCAGCCTCGTACCGCCGCGCAACCTCGCCCAGCAAAGCCGTCTCCGGATGCCCCGGGGAGTCCAGATGGGGCACGACGGGACGATCCAGCACGCCCAGGGCATCGAATCGCACCTCGCCGTGCGCGGCGAGGCAGTCGTCCACCGGATCGCACAGCTCGAGCCCTTCGAGGGACGGTGCGAGCACGCACGGACCGGCGCTGAACCCGGCATAGACGAAGGCGTCCCGCGCTAGACCGTCCACGATGACAGCGTCCAGTCCCGAGCGTGCCATCGCCATGCGCAGGGTGAACACGTTGCCGCCGCGGATCCAGAGGAAGTCCGGCTCGCCGACCGAGTCCCGGATCGTGGACGGGCGGTGCTCGCGCAGGTCGAGATCCGTCGCCGTGAGCCCGAGCTCCGCGAGCATCGCGATCTGGCGACGGGTGTCCTCCTGCCGCCGTGTCTCATCGCCCCCGTCGAGGGCATTGGCGACGACGAGCCCGTGCCCGAGCCCGCTGCCGAGCACCATGTCCCGCAGCCTCGGCCCCTGCTCGCCCAGCTGATAGGAGGAAAGGTAGAGCCTCATGCCGCCGCGCTCCTCAGGGCCGGGCCGCGCGGGCCACGGCGCTGAGCACGGTGAAGCGGCGGTCCCGGGCACGCTGGCGGACGCCCTCGAAGCGGGCCTCGAGCTCAGGGCGGTAGCGCAGGTGGGAGTTGTGCACGAACCACAGTCGGCCGCCCGGGCGGAGCACGCGCGCCGCCGCGTCCAGCACACCCTGCACCAGGGTCGGGTCCACCACGGTCCCGTCATGGAAGGGCGGGTTCACCAGCACCAGGTCAGCGCCCTCCTCCACCGTTCCCGTCGGCTCCTGGGACAGTGAGTCGTCCCAGCTCACGCGCACCGTGTCACGCTCGAGCCCGGAGTCGGCGAGCGTCGCGCGGGTGGAGGCGACCGCGTCGGCGTCGTCATCGCTGCCCAGGACCGTCGACTCCGACAGGGCGGCGGCGAGATAGGCGGTGAGCAGTCCGTTGCCGCTGCCCAGGTCGACGGCGGTGCGCACCTCGATCTCGCCCGCGGCGAGCGCGGCATCGAGCGTCTCGAGCAGCAGCAGGCTGCCGGCATCGGCCCGGGCACCGCCGAACACGCCGCCGATCCCGCGCAGCGCGAGCTCGCGCCGCTTCCCGTGGACGGGCACGGTCACGGCGCCGGTGGCGGGCTCCGGCGCGGCGACGCCGGCCCGCGGACCGGTGGCGAGCAGGGCCCGGGACTTGCCGAGGCCGCGGGAGGCACGGACCTCGGCGAAGGCGGTGGCGAGCACGTCGTTCTGGGAGCGGGTCATGTGCTTGACGCGTCCGCCCGCGATCAGCGTGAGGTCCTCGCGCCCGCCGACGGCGGCGAGCAGGGCGACGCGTCGGGCGAGATCCTCGAGGGCGGCGAGCGACTTGGGCAGGCGGGCGAGCACGAGGCGGGCTCCCGATCCTGCGGCGAACTCCTCGAGCGGCTGCGGGTCATGGTCCGTCGGCAGCACCAGGCGGCCCGCCTCGAGCTGGGCGGGGAAGCGTTCGGCGAGCGCCGCCGTCTCCGCACGGGAGGCGCTCCAGGACCAGACCCGCGCCCCGGGGTGCTCGGCGGCGAGGTCGAGCGCGGCGGCGGTGAGGGCGCCGGTGGTGTCCCCGACGACGATCCGGTCGCCGGGGCGGCCTCGGCCGCCTTCCTCCTCGGCGCTGCGCAGCATCACCCGCTCGGTCTGATCGGGCGCGGGGTTCCCCGGGGCGGCGGACGGCCCGGAGTCGGTGGTCGCGACGGAGGTGGCTGCGTCGGGGGTCTCTGCGGAGGGCAGATCGGGAGTGGTCACGTCGTCCTTCATGGGGTTGTCGGCTCGGGGATGTCTGTCAGGGGTGGCGCCGTGCGGTGTGCGGGAGCGGAGACGGAGGTCAGCCGGGCGGGCCGTGACGGCCGCGCGAACGCAGGCGTCCGTTCGGCAGCATCGGGGCCGGGAGCGCGGCGGGGGTGTGCGCGGCGAAGGGCCCGAACTGCTCGTCCTCGGCGGAAAGGCCCGCCCGCTCGCGGACGATCGGGGCGATCGGGGCCTGATCGAGGGAGAGCTCGTGGCCGATCTCGGCCTGGTAGCGGCCGCGGAAGGCTGCGATCTCCTCGTGGGTGCGCGCCACGAAGTTCCACCACATGATGATGTCCTCGCCGAGCGGCTCCCCGCTCAGCAGCATCACGCGCAGCTCCTCACCCTCCTCGGCGTGCAGCTCCAGCCGGGAGGTGGCGTCGGGCAGCACCACCAGCTCCCGGCGCCCGGCGGAGGCGGTGCGCTCCCCGGCGCGCAGTCGCGCGGCGCCGGAATCCACGAGCAGGCCGTGCTCGTGCCGCGCGTCCAGCTCGAGGGACAGGCCGCGTCCCGCCCGCACCTCGATCTGGGCCATGCCGAGCGCCGTATCGGTGACCACGGGACTGGTGTCCTCGAGCTCGGCGCCGTCGTCGTCGGTGGCGCGCAGCCGCCCCATCCCCACCCGGGCACGGGCGGCGCCGGTCGTGATCACGGGCGGGGTGTGCACCTCGAAGTGCTGATCGCGGAAACGGGTGCGCTCGGGCAGGGCGTACCAGAGCTGGACCCCGTGGAGGATCGTGGTGTCGGCGACGGAGTACTCCGAATGGGTGATGCCGGAGCCGGCGACCATGAGGTCCACGTCGCCGGGGCGCACCAGCGCGTGGCTGCCGATCGAGTCGCGGTGGGTGATCGCGCCCTCGAACAGCCAGGAGACGGTCGCGAGTCCCGTGTGGGGGTGGCGCGCCACCTGCATCCCGCCGTCGGAGACGTCGTCGGGCCCGAAGTGGTCCACGAAGCACCAGGCGCCGATGAGCGAGGTGCGCTTCGCCGGCAGGGTGCGGTGCACGGTCATGCCGCGGGGTCCGCCCAGCGGGACCTCCCTGGGGTCCAGGGTCACGAAGTCCTCGAAGGTGCTCATGGGTCGAGTCTAGGGAGGGGCAGGTCCGGGGAGCGACACGGCCGCGTGCGCCTGCCGGGCGCGCCCCGGCCCGTACCCTGGGCCGCATGTCGACGCCGACCACGTCCGCCGCCCGACTCCTCGAGAACGCCGTCGCCGACGGCATCGTGCCCGGCGGGGTGATCGCGCACGGCCATGATCCCGAGCCCGTCGCCGCCGGTGCCCTGGCGGTGGACGGACCCCCGATGCGCCCCGACGCGATCTTCCGCATCCAGTCGATGACGAAGCTGGTCACGGCCGTGGCGGCGCTGCGCCTGGTGGAGCGGGGCGAGCTCGCGCTGGACTCCCCCGTCGCGCCCTGGATGCCGGAGCTCGCCGCTGCGCGCGTGGTGCGCTCCCCCGGGGCTGCGCTGGAGGACACCGTCCCCGCCGACCGTCCGATCACCCTGCGCCACCTGCTGACCTGCACCTCCGGCTACGGGATGATCCTCGCCGAGAGTCCGCTGCAGCGGGCCATGGCCGAGAGCTCCACCGAGGCGGGCCCGCTGCCGCCGACGCTCGGCGCCGAGGACTGGCTGGCAGCGCTCTCCGCTCTCCCGCTGGTGGGGCAGCCGGGCGAGGTGTGGCGCTACCACCACTCCTTCGGCCTGCTCGGCATCATGCTGGCACGGATCTCCGGGGAGAGCACGGCGGCGCACCTCGAGCGCACTCTGTTCGCGCCGCTCGGCCTGCGCGACACCGGGTTCACCGTTGCCGAGCAGGAGCGGGACCGGATCCCGGCCGCCTACGCGGTCGAGGGAGACCGGCTGGTCGAGCGCGAGGCGGCCGGCGGCGGCGTCCACGTCGGCGAGCCGCCCGACGACCTGGGCCACGGCGAGCTGCTCTCCACCGCCTCCGACTACCTGCGCTTCCTGCAGGGACTACGGGACGGCGAGCTGCTGGGCGCCGAGCACCTGGAGATGCTGCGCAGCGACCAGGTGCCGCCGGAGGCGAAGGACCCGGCCGCGTTCTTCCCCGGGTTCTGGGAGGCCTCGAGCTGGGGCTTCGGGGTGTGCGTGGTGACGGAGGGGCCCCACCGCGGGCGTTGGGGCTGGTCCGGCGGCGCGGGCACCGACTTCTTCGTCGACCCCGACGGGACGCTCGGTCTGCTGCTCACCCAGGTCGAGATCGGATCGCGGATCATGCCGCTGCTCGAGGCGTACCAGGAGCTGCCCGCCCCGCCGCGGTGAGGCGGCACCGGTGCCGCCGGCCGGCGATCGGCGGTCGGGCCCGACCCGATGCGCGGGGACGTGATGGGATGGCGCCATGGACAACCTGCCCTTCTTCCTCCTGCTCCTCGTCGCACTGATCGATGCCGCCCTCGCGGCCTGGTTCATCGGTCAGGGTGCGAGGGCGGGGGCGGCCTCCGATCAAGCGCGCCCCCGCCTGGTGCTCGGCGGGACGTTGCTGATGGGTGCGCTCGTCATCGCCGCCCTCGCGTTCTTCCTCTTCCCGCCGTTCGGCTGACGTCCCTGACGGGGCGGTCCACGGCGGGACGGCCGACGGGGAGGCCGTCGGCGGCAGGGCCATCGGCGGCGAATCCGTCGACTGCAGGAGGGTCGGCGGCGAATCCGTCGACGGGAGGGCGCTGACGACGGGCCCGCACCCGTCCGGCCCCGCACCCGTCAGCGGGATGCGCCCGCCCCGTACGCTGATGCCATGCGCGCTCCCTTCCTCATCGACTGCGACACCGGCATCGACGATGCGATCGCGCTGTCGTATCTGGCGTGCCGGGCGGACGTGGAAGTCGCCGGGATCGTCTCCACCGGCGGGAACGTGCCGGCGGCGACGGTGCACCGCAACAACCTCGTGCTCACGGGACTGCTGGGGCTCGAGGTCCCCGTCGCCCTCGGCGCGGACCGGCCGCTGGTCGAGCCGCCGATGTTCGCCGACGACACCCACGGCCCCGCGGGCCTCGGCCATGCGGTGCTCCCCGACCCCGTCCGTGCCGAGGATCCGCGCCGCGGGGCTCAGCTGTGGATCGACCTCGCACGGGAGCGACCCGGTGAGCTGACCGGTCTGGTCCTCGGCCCGCACACGAATCTCGCCCTCGCCCTCGAGCTCGAGCCGGAGCTGCCGCGCCTGCTGAGGCGCCTGCACGTGATGGGCGGGTCGATCCACCACCGGGGCAACACGGGGCCGACGAGCGAGTGGAACATCGCCGTGGATCCGGAGGCGGCGCAGCGCGTGCTCGCCGCTTTCGCCACCGCACCACGACGACCGGTGCTCGGCGCGCTCCAGGCGACCGAGCGGATCGTCTTCTCCGCGACACAGCTCGAACGTCTCGAGCAGCTCGCCGAGCGCTCACCGCACCCGGTCGCGCGGATCCTCGCCGACGCGGTGCGCTTCTACTTCGAATTCCACCGGGCCGACGGCTTCGGGTGGATGGCGCACGTGCACGACCCGCTGGTCACCGCCCACGCGGTGACGGGAGATTTCGCCGGAACCCGTCCTCTCGCGGTCGACGTGGAGCTCGCCGGAACCCTCACCCGCGGTCAGACCGTCGGGGACGAGCTGGGACGCTGGGGCCGGGAGCCGACCGTGGACCTCCTCGCCGAGGTGCGCCCGGCGGAGTTCGTCGAGCACCTGCTGTCGACCCTCGAGGCCGGGCTGGGCTGAGACGGACAGGAGGCCTTCCCCTCAGGCCACGTCCTGCGTCGGGGGCTCCTCGCCCGTGGCCGAGAGGTGCCACAGGACATGCAGGTCGAGGCGCAGCGGGCGTCGCCGCCCGGCGTGCCGGTCTCCCCGACGTGCGGATCCTGTGTCCGCCGGCCCGGGCCCTGCGCGGTCGCTCGGGGCAGGGGCGGCTCCGTCCGGGACAGTCGCCGCAGGTCGACCCTCCGCAGCATCGCTCGGCCGGGAGGACTCTCGCGGTGCTCGGGGGTCCTGCAGCTCGGGCAGGGCACGCAATCGGTGCAGCAGCGTGAGCGGTCCACGCTCGCCCGCTCCGTCGGCCGGAGGATCGGCGGCGGTCTGCGCCGGCGGGGCGTGCACCGGGCTCTTCGCCTCGGGGTGCGGGCTCGTCGCGCGGGCGCGCGCCTGTTTCCGCATCGCCGTGCGGACGGGGTCGAAGTCGATGCCGCGCCGCCGGGCGGTCTGTCCGTAGCGGGTGACCCACTCGACCGTGCGACGGGTCCCGTTCTCGTCGGTGATCACGCGCGCTCCTGCCCCGGCCTCCTCCTTCTGGTTGTCGGCCGCGCAGAGTCCGTTCGCGTTGTCGCGGGAGGTGGGTCCTCCGCGGGAGAAGGGGCGGATGTGATCGATCTGCCGGATGTTCGCCTCGCAGTGGGGTGCACGGCAGGTCTGGTGCGCGAAGCGGACGAGGCGGGCGAGCGCACCGGGGAACTCCCGCGCGCGGGATTCGGCGGCGGCGAGCTGTCCGTCGTCCCTGTCCAGGTACAGCGTGCGGAGCGCGAGGGCGACCTCCGGATCCTCGTCGTCCAGGGCGCGCTGCATCTCCTCGCGGATGTGGTCGTAGGGCACGGGGCCGAAGCCCTCGACGGTGGCGGCATCGGCATGGGCGGGAGCGAGCAAGGAGCGATCGGTGATGATCACGCCGATGTCGAGGGTGGCGAGCTCGCCGCCCTCGCCGCGGTCGAGGAGCGAGTCGGCGAAGAGGTCCGCCATGATCTGCTGGTGGCCACGACGGTCGCCGCCGGCGCGCGCCTTCTCCGCCGCGACTGAGAGGTTCTTGCGGATCCGCGCCGCGTCGAGCCCTCCGAGGTGCGCGGTGAGCGTCGCCATGCCGTGCCGCCCCCGTCGCACGGTCACGCCGCGCTCCCGCCGCGCCTCGCGGTGGCGGGCGGAGGCCCCCTGGGGGTCGAGGGCGTGCAGGATCCGCGCCGCCTCGTCGCCCCACTCCCCCGGACCGCAGTCCTCGAGGTCCGCGAGATGGGTGGAGAGGATCCGGTCGACCTGTCGCCGCTGCTCGGGCGTGGCCGGCCCCACCGCCCTGCCCACCTGATGGCAGGCCGCCGGAGCGGACCGGCCGTGCGCGAGCGCGGTGAGCATGCCCGGCATCGAGCTGACCAGCCTTCGGCACGTGGACATGCTCCGGCCCGCGGCGGAGGTCGACCTCTTCAGAGCGAGGGAGGCTTCGGCGCGGGCGATCTTCCGCGCCTGCTTCGGCGCCTCGCCGCGGCGGCGGCTCTCCTCGGCGACGGCCGTCTCGAGCTGGACGAGCGCGCGGGCCTCCACGGCGGCCACGGCGCCCGAGAGCTTCTGCAGCTCCTTCAGCAGCTCGACCGTCGCCTCCGGAGCGAGAGCGGTGAGTGCGGTCGACCCGTAGGCGCCGAGCCGGGCGAGCGCGGAGCGCGTCGCGGCGACGTCGATGCCGTGGACGGCGACCTCCTCGCCCTCCACCACGAGCTCCGCCGGGCGCCGCCCGGCCCACGATCCTGTCCGAGGCGCGTCCGGTCCGGAGCCGGACTCGGCCGACCCGGCGCGCGGCGCGCCGTCGGCCCGAGGGGCTCCCCCGTCGGGTCCGGGGCTCTCGGCGGGCCCGCCACGCGATTCGAACGACATGCCATCATTTTCGCACAGGCGTTCGAGGGAGGGAAGGGCGGTACGAATATGACTGCGCAGTAGTATGCAATTGTGGATAACCACCCTCTGGGGAGGAACGATGGATTCGTCCGCGCCGGATTTCGACGTCCCCCGCAGGGTCGTCGACCACGGATGACCACGGCACCCCCACCGCCCGTGATCGACGACGACAGGCCCCGCCGCTCCCGCCCATGGCGAGTGACGGCTTTTCGAACACGCACTTCTCACTCACCTCCATGATCCCGATGATCATGGCGACGAATACCCCCTACTCCGGCCTGCTCTCCCGGCAGTGCACGTCCATCGACCGGACGCAGCGGGCCCCGTCGCTCAGGTTCTCGAGCCGGGAGAAGCCGGTGCGACCGAGCTCGCGGCGGTCGCCCCAGACGGAGTTGTCGTCCTCGTCGCGGCAGGCGCCCTCATCCGGCTCACCGCTCCCACGTCGTCACCTCGACCTCGAAGCAGCGTCGCGGACCCTTCTCCCCGCGACCGGCGCGCCAGCCCACGCAGCGCACCGAGCCCGCGTCGGCGTCGTCCGAGTAGGCGACGAGCACCGACCCGGGCAGGGTCACCGGCGCGTCGAAGGACACGTCCCAGCGCAGCGGCCGGGAGAGGTCCACCCGCGACTCGGTGAAGGCTCGCGAGGCGGTGTACATGCCGTGGGCGATCGCGCGCGGGAACCCGAAGGCCTTCGCGCTCAGCGCGGACATGTGGATCGGGTTCACGTCACCGGCGACCGCCGCGTACCGGCGGCCGATGTCCGCCGCGAGGCTCCAGCGACCCGTCGGTCGCGGCGCGGTGAACTCCCGGCGCGGGCCCGAGCCGTCCCCGGCGGCCGACGGTGCAGCGTCCGACGGCGCAGCGTCCGACGGCGCAGCGTCTGATGAGGCCGCGGACGACGGGACGGTGCCCGAGGGCTCCCCCGAGGTCGGGGCGTCGCCGCGGACCAGATAGGTCGAGACATCGGTCGCGATGATCTCCCCGTCCTCGCCCAGGATCGTCGAGACCGCCTCGAAGGTGCGGCCCTTGCGGTGCGGGCGCAGGTCCCGCACCCGGCACTCGACGTCCACCAGCTCGCCGACCCGGACGGGACGGTGCTGGAGCACCTGGTTGCGCAGGTGCACCAGGCCCAGCAGGGCGAAGGGGAAGTCGCGCCGCGCCATGAGCGCGAGCGATATGGGGAAGGCGAGCACGTGCAGCACCCCGGGATGGACCAGGTCGGTGGCGGGCCCGCCCATCAGGTGGTCGAAGTCGCGAGCCCGCTCGGCGTCGATGCGCACCTTCCTCACCCGGTAGGCGGTCTGCGGGAGCGAGGGCTTCCCGCGGCCCCGGCCTCGCGCGGACCGGGGATCGAGCGCCGCGGCGTAGACGGCGGGGAAGGAGGGGACGTCGGAGAGGTCCTTGATCCGCTCCCTCGGGTGCTCCTGGGCGGTCCTGGACACGGCGGCGCTCACCTCCCCACCATGTTCTGGCCGCACACGCGCAGCGTCTCGCCGCGGATCCCGCCGGCCTCCGTCGAGGCGAGGAAGGAGATCGCCTCGGCGACGTCGACGGGCAGCCCGCCCTGCTGGAGGGAGTTCGCGCGGCGGGCGACCTCGCGGGTCAGGGCGGGGATCTTGGCGGTCATCTCGGTCTCGATGAAGCCGGGGGCGACCGCGTTCGCGGTGCCGCCGAGCGGTGCGAGACGGGCGGCGAGCGCGTCGACGAAGGCCATCACCCCGGCCTTGGAGGCGGCGTAGTTGGTCTGGCCGCGGTTGCCGGCGATGCCGCTGGTGGAGGCCAGCGAGACCACCCGCACCTGCTCGCCGAGCACGTCCCCGGCCTCGAGGAGCGCGTCGGTGAGCGCGATCTGGCTGGTGATGTTCACGGCCAGCACCGGGTCCCAGCGGTCCGCGGTCATGTTGGCCAGCAGCTTGTCGCGGGTGATGCCGGCGTTCAGCACCACCGCGTCGAGGCTCAGCCCGCGCTCGCGGAGGAAGGCGACCAGCCGCTCCCCCGCTCCGGCGGAGGTGACGTCCAGCTGGATCGGCACCGCCCGCAGCTCGTTGGCCAGGCGCGAGAGCTCGGTGCCGGCGCCCGGCACGTCGAGCACCACGAGCTGCGCGCCGTCGGCCGCGAGGGTGCGGGCGATCGCGGCGCCGATGCCGCGGGCGGCGCCGGTCACCAGGGCGGTGCGGCCCGCGAGGGGCAGCGTGGCGTTCTCGCTCGCGCTGCCGTCCGTCGAGGAGACGGTGAGGAACTGGCCGGTGACGAAGGCGCTGCGGGAGGAGAGGAAGAACCGCAGCGCGCCGAGGACCGCCGGGGCGTCGAGCTCCACGCCGTCCCGGACCAGGATCCCGTTGGCGGTCGCGCCGCCGCGCATCTCATGGGCCAGCGAGCGCAGGAAGCCCTCCACGCCGCCGCGGGCCGCGGCTCGGGAGGCCTCCTCCGTCGACGCGGGCCGGGAGATCGTGACCACGCGGGCACCGGGGGCGAGGGTCCGCATCGCCCCGGCGAGCGGCAGCACGAGGGATCCCAGGTCCGCGGGGGCCTCGAGCTCGTCGGCCACCAGGACCACGGAGCCGACGCTGCGCAGCTCGTCGAAGCGACGGCGCACGTCGGCGCCCTGGTCCAGCAGCAGGTGGGCGATCCGGTCGGCGCCCGCGGAGGCGCCGAGGACCACGACGGGGCCGAGGACCGGCTCGGGCCGGTCCTCGCGGCGCAGCAGTCTCGAGGGCCGCGGCAGGCCGAGCTGCTTGGCCAGGAGCCCGCCGGGTGTCGAGCGGATGAAGCGGGTGTAGGCATCGGTCATGGGAACCTCCGGGTCAGGAGCGGGAGCGCCGGGCGGGCCGGCGCCGGGGTGTCGGCATCAGTCGGTGACGGATTCGAGCAGCAGGACCGTCCCCTGCCCGGCGGCGGCGCAGACGGAGATCAGTCCGCGCTGCACGCGGCCGGTCTCCACGGCGCGCTCGTGCAGGAGCTTGGCGAGGGTCGCGACCAGGCGGCCGCCGGTGGCGGCGAAGGGGTGGCCGGCGGCGAGGGAGGAGCCGGCGATGTTGAGCTTGTCGCGGTCGATGCTGCCGAGCGCCCCGCCGCGGCCCAGCCGCTCCCGGCAGAACTCCTCGGACTCCCAGGCCTTCAGCGTGGTCAGGACCGTCGAGGCGAAGGCCTCGTGGATCTCGTAGAGGTCGAGGTCCTGCAAGGTGAGGCCGTTGGCGTCCAGCAGCTCGGGCACCGCGTAGGCGGGAGCCATGAGCAGGCCCTCGTCCCCGTGCACGTAGTCGACGGCGGCGCTGCGGGCGTCGACCACGCGCGCGAGCGGGGTGAGCCCATGGGCGTCGGCCCAGTCGTCGCTGCCCATCAGCACCGAGGAGGCGCCGTCGGAGAGCGGGGTGGAGTTGCCCGCGGTCATGCTGGGCTCGGCGACCTGGGGCGCCTTCACGCCGAAGACCGGCTTCAGGGCGCCGAGCTTCTCGAGGGTCGAGTCGGCGCGCAGGTTCTGGTCGCGCGCGAGGCCGCGGTAGCCGGTGACGAGGTCGTCGAAGAACCCGGTGTCGTAGGCGGCGGCGAGATTGCGGTGGGAGGCCAGCGCCAGCTCGTCCTGGTCCTGGCGGCTGATGCCCCACTGGGCGGTGGTCAATGCCTGGTGCTCGCCCATGGACAGCCCGGTGCGGGGCTCGCCGTTGCGGGGCGGGACCGGGGCGAGGTCGGCGGGGCGGATCGCGCTGAGCGCCTTGACGCGCTGCATGGCGGTCTTCGCACCGAAGGCGCGGTGGAGGATGCGGCGCAGGCGCGGGGTGACCTCGATCGGGGAGTCCGAGGCGGAGTCCACGCCGCAGGCGATCCCGGAGTCGATCTGGCCGAGCTGGATGCGGTTGGAGACGTGGACGACGGTCTCGAGGCTGGTCGCGCAGGCCTTGGACATGTCGACCGTGGGGGTGCGCGGGTCCAGGGGCGTGCCCAGCGCGCTCTCGCGGGTGAGGTTGAGGTCGCCGGCGAGCTTGAGCACGGCGCCGCCGGCGATCTCGCCGAGCTTCTCGCCCTGCAGCCCGTAGCGGGCGACGAGCCCGTCGAGCGCGGCGGTGAGCAGGTCCTGGTTGGAGATGCCGGCGTAGGGGCCGCCGGAGCGGGCGAACGGGATGCGGTTGCCGCCGAGGATCAGGGCGTCTCGCGGGTGATCGGTCACTGTGTGCACCTCTTCGTGGTCACTGCGGTGGTCGGGCCGCGGCGCCCGTGCGGGGCGCGGTCCGGAGGTCGTCGTCGGAGAGGACTTTACATAGAACCGACGGTACTTGATACCCTAGGTTCCGTGAATGCGACGATGCAAGCCCCCGTGGACGGCCGCTCGGCCCGTTGGGCCCGCCACCGGGAGGAGAGGCGCGCCGAGCTGCTGGACGTGGCCCGGCACCTCATCCATGAGAAGGGTCCCGACGTGACGATGGAGGACATCGCCGCGGCCTCCGGCACGTCCAAGTCCATCGTCTACCGCTACTTCGCGGACAAGGCGCATCTCCAGCGTGCGCTGGGCCGCAGCATCCTGTCCACGATGCACGGCAAGCTGCTCGAGGAGATGCGGGCCCTCGAGGCCCGTGTGGGCCGGGAGCCGGAGGCCGACGAGCGCATCCACGCCATGATCCGCGCCTACGTCGAGACCGCCCAGCGCTCCCCCGGCGTCTACCGCTTCGTGACCCGTCCCAGCGACGGGCTGAACCACTTCCTCGCCTCGGTCTCGCGCCTGGTCGCCACCTTCCTGCCGGCCGACGTCCCCGCACCGCAGGTGTGGGCGCACGGCGCGGTCGGCTTCGTCGAGCGCGCCGTGGACAACTGGATGACCGGCCAGGAGACCGGCGCCGACGACGAGCCCGACACCGACACCGACACCGACGACGGGCCCGGCACCGACGACGGGCCCGACGCCACGATCTCCGATCTCGGCGACCTCGAGACCTCCGCCCCCGACCCCGCTCCGCTCACCGCCGACCAGCTCGTGACCCACCTGGTCACCTGGCTCATGAAGGGACTGCACGCATGACCCCCGACTCCCGTCTCTCGCCCGCCGCCGCCGTCGACGCCGAGGCACCCGCCGCCGACGCGCCCGCCGCCGAGGACGGCGCCCTCGCCGACCGACCCACCACCGCGAACCCCACCGGCCCCGTCCCGGTGCCGCCCGGCGGCGCGCCGCGCCTGGACGTCGAGCACGTGAGCGAGGCCCTGCTGGGCCGGTGGGCCGAGGTGCGTCGGACCGCGCGCGAGCGCGCCGCCCGCCCCGAGCTGCACCGACCCGTGGACGCCACCGTCGCCGAGCACCGCGAACGCGTCTTCGAGCAGCTGCAGCTGCTCGCCGAGGAGAACGTCTCGCTCGCGATGCTGCCCGAGCACCTCGGCGGCCCCAACGACAACGGCGGCAACGTCGCCGGCTTCGAGGAGCTGGTCGTCGCCGATCCCTCCCTGCAGATCAAGGCGGGGGTGCAGTGGGGCCTGTTCACCTCGGCGATCGTGCAGCTCGGCAACGAGGAGCAGCAGAAGGCCTGGGTGCCCGCGGCGATGAGCCTGGAGACCCCCGGCGCGTTCGCGATGACCGAGATCGGCCACGGCTCCGACGTGCAGTCCCTCGCGACCACGGCCACCTACGACCCCTCCGGCGGGGAGGACGGCGAATGGGTGATCCACACGCCCTTCCGCGCCGCCTGGAAGGACTTCCTCGGCAACGCCGCGATCCATGCCCGGGCGGCCACCGTCTTCGCCCGCCTCATCACGAACGGCGTGGACCACGGCGTGCACTGCTTCTACGTGCCGGTGCGCGATGCGGAGGGCGAGCTGCTGCCCGGCGTCTCGAGCGAGGACGACGGCGAGAAGGGCGGGCTGAACGGCATCGACAACGGCCGCCTCGCCTTCGACCAGGTGCGCGTGCCCCGTACGAACCTGCTGAACCGCTACGGCGACGTGGCACCGGACGGCACCTACACCTCACCCATCGAGTCCCCGGGGCGCCGCTTCTTCACCATGCTCGGCACCCTCGTCCAGGGTCGCGTCTCGCTGGACGGGTCCGCGGTGCGCGCGAGCCAGCTCGCGCTGCACATCGCGATCACCTACGCGACCCAGCGCCGCCAGTTCACCGCCGCCGACCCCACCCGGGAGACGGTGCTGATGGACTACCAGGCCCATCTGCACCGCCTGCTGCCGAAGCTCGCCGCGACCTACGCCGGCGCCTTCGCCCACGAGCAGCTGCTGCAGGCCTTCGACGACGTGTTCTCCGGGCGGGCCGAGGACCCCGACTCCCGCGAGGACCTCGAGACCCTCGCCGCGACCCTCAAGCCCACCTCCACCCGCCTGGCCCTGGACACCATCCAGGAGTGCCGCGAGGCCTGCGGCGGATCGGGCTTCATGGCGGAGAACCAGCTGGTGGGCCTGCACCAGGACCTCGACGTCTATGCGACCTTCGAGGGCGACAACACGATCCTGCTGCAGCTGGTCGCCAAGCGCCTGCTCTCGGACTACACCTCGGAGCTGAAGAGCGTGGACCGCGCCGGCATCGGCCGCTTCATCTCCCAGCGCGCCGAGGTGCTCGCCAAGCGCCACACCCCCTGGGCCCGGCTCGGGCAGAGCGTGGCCGACCGCGGCAACGCCCGGCGCGCCTTCGACTCGATGAGGCAGGCCGAGTTCCAGGAGGAGATGCTCGCCGACCGTGCCCGGGTCAAGGTCGAGGAGGTCGCCCTCGCGCTGCGGGGCGCGGCGAAGATGAGCCCCGCCGACGCGGCCGCCGAGGTCAACAAGCACCAGGTGGAGATGCTCGACGCCGCCCGGGCCCACGCGGACCTGGTGCGCTGGCGCGCCTTCACCACCGGGATCGAGGGACTCGAGGACGAGGGGTCGCGCGCCGTGCTCACGGACGTGCGCGACCTGTTCGGGCTCACCGCGATCAACGACGACCTCGCCTGGTTCCTGCTCAGCGGCATGATCTCCTCCCAGCGCGGACGCCAGATCGAGGGCGACCTGCGCCGCCTTCTGTGGCGGCTGCGCCCGCACGTGCTGGACCTCATCGCCGCCTTCGACATCCGCCCCGGCCACGTGCGGGCGCCGATCGCGCTCGGCGGCGAGCAGGAGCGGCAGGACGAGGCGGCCGCCTACTTCCGCGCCCAGCGCGCCGGGAACGACGCGCCCGTCAGCGAGAAGACCCTGCGCGACCGGGAGAAGAGGGCGCGGCGGGACGCGGAGAAGCGCGCCGGGAGACGCTGACCCGTCGCGCGCCCCGTGCCGCCTTGGTCTCAGCCCTCGCTCCACGGCGCCCTCGGGGCGCGCCGCGCTCGTAGACTGGGGGAGCCGCGCCGGGTCCCGGGCCCGCCGGTCCCCCAGCCCTCGTGACGAACGGATCCGACCCCGCGATGACCGCTGAGAACGCCCCCTCCACCCAGCACGGCCCGGCCGCGGACGTCGACACGGTCGAGAACGCCGCGGCCACGCCCGAGCAGGCGCAGCCGTTCGCCGAGCTCGGGCTCAAGGACGACGAGTACGCCAGCATCCGCGAGATCCTCGGGCGCCGCCCCACCAACGCGGAGCTGGCCATGTACTCGGTGATGTGGTCGGAGCACTGCTCCTACAAGTCCTCCAAGAAGCACCTGAGCACCTTCGGGAAGCACACCACCGAGACGATGCGCGAGAAGCTGCTCGTCGGCATGGGCGAGAACGCGGGCGTCGTCGACATCGGCGACGGCTGGGCGGTGACCTTCAAGGTCGAGTCCCACAACCACCCCTCCTACGTCGAGCCCTACCAGGGCGCGGCCACCGGCGTCGGCGGCATCGTGCGCGACATCATCTCGATGGGCGCCCGCCCCGTCGCCGTCATGGACCAGCTGCGCTTCGGCGCGATCGATCACCCCGACACCGCCCGCGTGGTCCACGGCGTGGTCTCCGGCGTGGGCGGCTACGGCAACTCCCTGGGCCTGCCGAACATCGGCGGCGAGACCGTCTTCGACGCCGCCTATCAGACCAACCCGCTGGTCAACGCCCTCGCCCTGGGCGTGCTGCGCCATGAGGACATCCACCTGGCCTCGGCCACCGGCGCCGGCAACCAGGTGGTGCTGTTCGGCGCCCGCACCGGCGGCGACGGCATCGGCGGCGCCTCGATCCTGGCCTCGGAGACCTTCGACGAGGGCGGCCCCGTCAAGCGTCCGAGCGTGCAGGTGGGCGACCCCTTCATGGAGAAGGTGCTCATCGAGTGCTGCCTCGAGCTGTTCGCCGCCGGCACCGTCGAGGGCATCCAGGACCTCGGCGCCGCCGGCATCTCCTGCGCCACCAGCGAGCTGGCCGCCAACGGCAGCTCGGGGATGCACATCCATCTCGAGAACGTGCTGCTGCGCGACCCCACCCTCACCGCGGGAGAGATCCTGATGAGCGAGTCGCAGGAGAGGATGATGGCCGTGGTCAGCCCCGAGAAGCTGGCCGAGTTCCAGGCGATCACCGCGAAGTGGGACGTCGAGGCGGCCGTGATCGGCGAGGTCACCGGCGACGGGCGGCTCACCATCGATCACGACGGGCACCGCATCGTCGACGTGGATCCCTCCACCGTCGCGATCGACGGCCCCGTCTACGACCGCCCCTACGCCCGCCCCGACTGGCAGGACGCGCTGCAGGCCGACACCGCCGAGGCGCTGCCCCGCCCGGGGACCGCCGAGGAGCTCGCCGCGACGCTGCGCGCGCTGATCGCCTCCCCCAACCTCGCCTCGAAGGGCTGGGTCACCGACCAGTACGACCGCTACGTGGGCGGCAGCACCGCGCTCGCGATGCCGGACGACGCCGGGGTGCTGCGCGTGGACGAGACCACCGGTCGCGGGGTCGCGCTCGCGACCGACGCCAACGGCCGCTACACGAAGCTCGACCCGCGCGCCGGCGCCCAGCTGGCCCTGGCCGAGGCGTACCGCAACGTCGCCACCGCCGGCGCGGTGCCGCTCGCGGTCACCGACTGCCTGAACTTCGGCTCCCCCGAGGACCCGGGCCCGATGTGGCAGCTGGTCGAGGCCATCGGCGGTCTCGCCGAGGCGTGCGCGACGCTCGAGGTCCCGGTGACCGGCGGCAACGTCTCGCTCTACAACTCCACCGGGGAGCCCGGCAGGATCGACTCCGCGATCCACCCCACCCCCGTCGTCGGCGTGCTCGGCGTCCTCGAGGACGTCGCCCGCCGCGTCCCCTCCGGCTGGCAGGAGGACGGGCTCACGGTGCTGCTGCTGGGCACCACGAGGGAGGAGCTCTCCGGCTCCGCCTGGGCCCAGGTGGCCCATGACCACCTCGGCGGCCTGCCCCCGCGGGTCGATCTGGAGGCGGAGCGCGCCCTGGCCCGGGTGCTGATCGGCGCGGCCGAGCAGGGCCTCGCCGCAGCCGCGCACGATCTCTCCGAGGGCGGCCTCGCCCAGGCTCTGGTGGAGTCGGTGACGCGCTTCGGCACCGGCGCCGCGGTGGATCTCACGGAGCTCACGCAGCGGGACGGCGTGGACCTCGCCTCGGCGCTGTTCTCCGAGTCCCAGGCCCGCGCCCTGGTCGCGGTCCCGGCCGCCCACCAGGAGCGCTTCGGCGCCCTGGCCGCCGAGCACGGCGTGCCCGTGCTGGCCCTCGGCACCACCGGTGGCGCCGGACTGGACCTCGCAGGGGTCGGCGCCTTCGCCGTCGGCGAGCTGCGGGAGCTGCGCGAGGGGACCCTCCCGCGCTACTTCGGCTGACCTGACCGCGCCGCTCCCCGCACAGCCCGCCGGGCCCCCGGCCGCCGGGCCCCTGCCCGACGGGCTCCGTCACGGCTCAGAGGCGTCCGGTGATCCGCATCCAGCGGATCAGGAACGCGGACATCTGGTCCCGCGGCACCCGCCTGCCCGGCAGGTACCGGCCGTCGGCGTAGCCGCGGGTGATGCCCGTCTCGGCGAGCCAGCTGATCGCGGAGGCGTGGGGGTGGGTGGCCGGGACGTCCGTGTACGGGCCTCCCGCCGGTGCGGACGGCCGCCCCGCCGCGTTCCAGAGGATGGTGGCCAGGTGGTCGCGACGCACCGTCTCGGCCGGCTCGAAGGTGCCGTCGGCGCGCCCGGTGACGATGCCCTGCTCCTGCGCCCAGGTGATCTGCCGGTAGTAGGCATGGCTCGTCGGCACGTCCGAGAACGGTGAGTCGACGGGAGGGGTCGAGGCCGGCGATCCCATGGCCCGGTGGAGGAACACGATCAGGTGGTCGCGCCGCAGCAGCTCGTCGGGCCGGTACTCCGTCCCCCCGAAGCCGTTCACGACGCCCGCCTCCACCAGGTCGGCGATGTCGAGGAAGAAGGCCCGACCGGGAGGGACGTCCGCGAACCCCGGCTCGACGAAGCGGACGGCGCCGTCCTCGAGGGCGGCCATCCCGAAGGAGAAGGCCTGCACGGTGCGGTCGCCGTCCGCGGAGGGCCGCCCCGCGGGCCGGCCCCAGGACGCCGTCCACTCCCCCGCCATCGGCGAGACGTAGGCGGTGGCGGCCCCGCCCTGATCGAGGACCAGCCCGTCGCCGGTCACCGTCACGGTGTAGACGCGGTCGCGCTCGGGGGCGCGCAGCACGTGCGCGGTGCGCACCACGGGCCCGAGCACCTCGGAGCCCCCGCCGCGCTCGTAGGCACGCAGGTGCGTGGTCCATCCGCCGTCGACGGCGGCCTGCGCCTCGTCCCGGATCGCGCCGAACTGGTCGTACAGGCGCTGCCCCGGGCACTCGGTGTGGTTCACGTCGCGGTGTCCCAGCATCCTCGGCAGCGTGACCGGCACCCCCTCGGGGAAGCGGGTGCCGCTGCCGGGGGTCCAGCTCGCGGTGCCGCGCACCTCCGTCTGGAAGGTGCTCAGCAGCCGCCAGGCCACGAGACCGGACACCGCCGAGCGCGCCGCGCTCGGGACCGCGGTCGCGCTGTGGTCGCCCATCACCGAGATGCCGAAGGAGCCGGTGTTGAACCCGTAGGCGTGGGCGCCGACGATGTGGCGGTGCAGGCCGCCGCTGCGGCCCTCGAAGATCTGGCCGTACTTCGAGACCAGCACGTTGTACCCGATGTCCGCCCAGCCCAGGGACTCCGTGTGGTAGGCGAGGATCCCGCGGACGATCTGCGCGGACTGCGCCGAGGTGTAGGAGTTCGTGCCCGCCGTGTGATGGATGATCACGGCCTTGAGCCGGCTCGCGCTGCTCGTGCCGCGGACGGCGGACTCGTCCGCGCCCCAGGAGACGCGGGAGACGTAGGCGGGCGCGCCGGGACCGAGCTCGGGGGTGACGGGGTTGACGGCCGCCGCCGCGCCCGTGCTCGCCCTCCGCGCCTGCTCGTCCTGGCCGATGCGTGCATCGGGACCGCTCATCTCCGCGACCCTCTCGTCCGTGGGAGCGGGCGAGGTCGTCACGACGCGGGCGACCAGGGACTCCGTGACGTCCTCTCCGTCGAGCTCGGCGCGGATCTGCAGGGCGGAGACCGCACCGAGCCAGCCGGCCTCGGTCCCCGCGGCATCCTCACCGGTCTCGGGATCCTCCTCGGTCTCGAGCGGCATCCACGCGGTCCAGGTGCCGTCGCCGTCGAGCCCCCGGGCACGCACCGTCGGGGCATCGGTCTCGGGGGGCCAGGTCACCCCGATCATCGTCGCCGGCTGCTCGGCGAGGTCACGGACCGCGGCACCGTCCTCCTCGACGAGGGGCACCTCGGCGAGGGGCACGTCGACCACACGGGTGCGGCCGTCGGTCACCGCCGGGTCGGCCAGGGCCGGTGCGGGCGCGAGCACGGCCGCGCCGGCGGGAACGGCGACGGCCGTCGCCGCGGTGCCCGCCAGCAGGGCCCGGCGGCTCAGCGACGTGAGCGGACGAGCAGCAGTGGGGGCAGCGACCGCGCGGGCGGCGGGGAGGGAGGCGGGGCGGGAGGCGGGCGAGGACCTTCGAGGCATGGGATCGGGCTCCGGGCGGGTGGGACGGCAGGGCGGGGCCGGGTCCCGGGACCGGCGCGGGAGCGGGGGCGAGGACCGCGGCCCTCGACACGCTAGCCCACGCTCCGCGCTCTGCCATCGGGGACGAGGGTCACGATCCGGAGACGTCCGGGCGCTCGACGAGGGCGGGCCGTCGGGATCTCTCCCGGCGACCCGCCCTCGGCGTGGTGCTGTGCTGCGGGGCCGGAGCCCGTCGCGACGAGGCTCAGGCCTCGGGCTTCTCCTCGGCCGCGTCCTGCGAGCCCTCGGCGGACTCGACCGGAGCGGTCTCCTCGGCAGCGGCGGTGTCATCGGCCGTGGACGCGCTCTTGGCGGCGCCCTCGGCCTCCTTCACCACGGCCTGCTTCGGGGAGTACTCCTCCGTGACCAGCTCGATGACGGCCATCGGGGCGTTGTCGCCCTTGCGGGGGCCGATCTTGGTGATGCGGGTGTAGCCGCCGGGACGCTCCGAGAAGGTCGGTGCGATCTCCTCGAACAGGACGTGCACGACGCCCTTGTCGCGGATGGTCTGCATCACGCGGCGACGGGAGGCGAGGTCACCCTTCTTCGCCTGGCTGATGAGACGCTCGGCGTGGGGACGCAGGCGCTTGGCCTTGGTCTCCGTGGTGGTGATCGCCTTGTGGCGGAAGAGCTCGGTGGCGAGACCCGCGAGGATCATCCGCTCATGCGCGGGGGATCCGCCGAGGCGCGCGCCCTTGGTGGGTGCAGGCATGGTCGTTCTCCTTGGTGAAGATGAAGGTCAGTACTGATCGCCGAAGTCGTCGGAGTAGGAGTCCAGGGCCGACGGGTCGAAGCCGGCCGGGGAGTCCTTCAGCGACAGTCCGAGGTCGGCGAGCTTCGCCTTGACCTCGTCGATGGACTTCTGGCCGAAGTTGCGGATGTCGAGCAGATCGGCCTCGGAACGGGCGGTCAGCTCGCCGACGGTGTGGACACCCTCGCGCATCAGGCAGTTGTACGACCGCACGGTGAGGTTGAGGTCGTTGATCGGCAGCGCCAGGTCGGCGGCCAGGGCCTGATCCGTGGGCGAGGGGCCGATCTCGATGCCCTCCGCCTCCTGGTTCAGCTCGTGGGCCAGGCCGAACAGCTCGACGAGGGTCTTGCCGGCAGAGGCCACCGCGTCGCGCGGGGAGATGGCCGGCTTGGACTCGACGTCCACGATCAGCTTGTCGAAGTCGGTGCGCTGCTCGACACGGGTCGCCTCGACCTTGTAGGTCACCTTGAGCACGGGCGAGTAGATCGAGTCCACCGGGACCCGGCCGATCTCGCCGTCCACGCCCTTGTTCTGCGCGGCGGAGACGTAGCCGCGACCGCGCTCGACGATCAGCTCGATCTCCAGACGGCCCTTCTCGTTGAGGGTCGCGATGTGCAGGTCGGGGTTGTGGATCTCCACACCGGCCGGCGGGGTGATGTCGGCGGCGGTGACGCGACCGGCTTCCTCACGGCGCAGGTACATCACGACGGGCTCGTCGTTCTCCGAGGAGACGACGAGGTTCTTGATGTTGAGGATGACCTCGGTGATGTCCTCCTTGACGCCGGGCACGGTGCTGAACTCGTGCAGCACGCCGTCGATGCGGATCGACGTGACCGCGGCGCCGGGGATGGAGGACAGCAGGGTGCGGCGCAGGGAGTTGCCGAGGGTGTAGCCGAAGCCCGGCTCGAGCGGCTCGATGACGAACCGTGAGCGGTTGTCCGACACGACCTCTTCGGTCAGCGTGGGGCGCTGTGCAATGAGCACTGTGGATCCTTTCCGCGAGCGTCCGCCATATGACGCTCAGAAGGGGGCGGTGGGCCTAGAAGGTGAGTGGTGTCCAGGGTGCCGGGCGCGGCGCGGCCCCGCCCGGCACGGGTCGGCCGGGACGGAGTGCTGGGGCTCCGCCGTGACCGACGAGGTCAGACGCGGCGGCGCTTGGCCGGGCGGGTGCCGTTGTGCGGCTGCGGGGTGACGTCCTGGATCGAGCCGACCTCGAGGCCGGTCGCCGTGAGCGAGCGGATCGCGGTCTCGCGGCCGGAGCCCGGGCCCTTGACGAAGACGTCGACCTTCTTCATGCCGTGGTCCTGCGCCTGGCGCGCGGCGGCCTCGGCGGCCATCTGTGCGGCGTAGGGCGTCGACTTGCGCGAGCCCTTGAAGCCGACCTGGCCCGCGGAGGCCCAGGAGATGACGGCGCCGGCCGGGTCCGTGATGGACACGATCGTGTTGTTGAACGTGCTCTTGATGTGGGCCTGGCCGTTGACGACGTTCTTCTTGTCCTTGCGGCGCGGCTTGCGCGCAGCGGCCTGACGGGTCTTGGTTGCCATGCGGCAGAACTCCTCTGGTGGGTATGGGGTGCGCCGGATCCCTCAGCGGCGCGAAGTGACTGCGGGCTCCGGAGACGGAGCCGGGCGGCCGATCAGCGGGCTGCGCTGATCAGCGAGCCTTCTTCTTGCCGGCGACCGTGCGCTTCGGACCCTTGCGGGTGCGCGCATTGGTCTTGGTGCGCTGACCGCGCACGGGGAGCCCGCGACGGTGGCGCAGGCCCTGATAGCTGCCGATCTCGACCTTGCGGCGGATGTCGGCGGCGACCTCGCGGCGCAGGTCGCCCTCGATCATGTAGTTCGCCTCGAGGTGATCACGAAGCTTGACGAGGTCCTCGTCGCTGACCTCGCGCACCCGGAGGTCACCGGAGACGCCGGTCGCGGCCAGGGTCTCCTGGGCGCGGGTGCGGCCCACGCCGAAGATGTACGTCAGGGCGACTTCGAGGCGCTTCTCGCGCGGAAGGTCCACTCCCACCAGACGTGCCATGTGCAGATACTCCTACTGTCTCGGAGGCCTGATCCGACACCTCGCCCCGGTCTGTCCCAGGACGCCGCAGCCTCCGCGCTGCGGGTGGCCGGCCGATGGCCGGTGGTGTCGGTTCTTCTATTGTGTGTCCGACGGATCGGACGGGTGCCCCTGTCGGGGCGGCCGCACGGGGCGGCGGTCACGGCAGCTGCCGGGAGGAGCGGATGCTCAGCCCTGCGACCTGGCGCTGAGCTCCTGCCGCTCGACCTCGGGGACGACTCGTTCGTCGCCGCTCCCTCGGTCGCGCAGCACGTCGCTCAGCCCTGGCGCTGCTTGTGACGGGGGTTCGAGCAGATGACCATGACTCGCGAGTGGCGACGGATCACCTTGCAGTTGTCACAGATCGGCTTGACGCTCGGCTTGACCTTCATTGCGTTCCTTCTCCCGGGACGATCACTTGTAGCGGTACACGATGCGGCCCCGGTCGAGGTCGTAGGGGCTCAGCTCGACGACCACACGGTCCTCGGGAAGGATGCGGATGTAGTGCTGGCGCATCTTCCCGGAGATGTGCGCGAGCACCATGTGCCCGTTGTCGAGCTCGACGCGGAAACGTGCATTCGCAAGCGCCTCCGTGACCGTGCCCTCGACCTCGATCACGCCGTCCTTCTTCGCCATGCCTCCCCAATCTCTCGCCTCCGGCGGTGCCGGGGCCGAGTTCCGCGATCCTGACGTCCCGGGCTGGCCGAGCCGTCAGGCTGTGCGCACCGACCGTCGGCGACGGTCCGGTGCCCTGGAGGGTGAGTCCGCGACATGTCCTCTGCCTCGCTGGCCGACACGGCGGAGCCGGTCGACCTGTCGGCGCGACGGGACTGCACGACCTGCGATGCGGACGACGCGCGCGGAGCACACCCGATGGACCAGCCTACACGCGCCCCCCGGTTCAGGCGAGGGGACGGGGCGATGACGCCGGTCACGTCACAGTCGACCGGGCCGCGGCGGGCGCTGCCCGTTCCCCGGCGTCTCAGTCGGCGGCGTCTCAGTCGGCGGCATCTCCGCCGGCGCCGTCGGCCAGGGGGTCCGGGGCGGCGACGACGCCGCGCCGAGCGAGCTCGGCGGCTCCGCCGTCCCCTGCGGTCAGCACCAGCAGGCCCCGGTCGGTGACGGCGACCGAATGCTCGGCATGGGCCGCCCGGCCGCCGCCGGTGGCCCGCACGGTCCAGTCGTCGTCCTCGAGCTCCCAGTTGCCGGGGCCCTGGATCAGCATCGGCTCGATCGCGACGCACAGGCCGGGGCGCACACGGGCCCCGCGCGAGCGGGTGCGGTAGTTCATGACGTCCGGGGGCTGGTGCATGGCGGTGCCGATGCCGTGGCCGCCGAAGCCCTCGAGGTGCGAGAGCGACTCCCCCGCCGCCTCGGCGACGCAGTCCTCGATGGCGGCGCTGACCTCGCCCACCCGCTCGGCCGACGCCAGAGCGGCGATGCCCGCCCAGAGGGCGTCCTCGGTGATGCGCACCAGATCCTCGTCGGCGACCGAGCGCGGGCTGCCCACGATGTGGGTGCGGGCGGCGTCCGAGTGCCAGCCCTCGACGATGCAGCCGCCGTCGATCGAGACGACGTCGCCCTCCTCGAGGGGGCGGTCGTCGGGGATCCCGTGCACCACCACGTCGTTGACGCTGATGCACAGCGTCGCCGGATAGCCCTGGTAGCCGAGGAAGTTCGGGGTCGCGCCCTCGTCCCGGATCATGTCATGGGCGAGGGTGTCGAGCTGGTCGGTGGTGATCCCGGGGCGGATCCGCTCCGCGAGCATCTCGTGCACGCGATGGAGCAGCTGCCCGCTGCGGCGCATGACCAGGATCTGCTCGGGGGTCTTCAGCTCCACCCGCTCGGGCAGGATGCTCATCGGCCGGCGAGGGCCTCGCGCAGCGCGGCGGTGACCTCGTCGATCGAGGCCATGCCGTCGACCCGGCGCACCAGGCCCCGCGCGTCGTACACGTCGATCAGCGGGGCGGTCTGCTCCGCGTAGACCTCGAGGCGACGCCGGATGGTCTCCTCGGTGTCGTCGCTGCGGCCCTGCTCGGCGCCGCGGGCGACCAGGCGGCCCACGACCTCCTCGGTCTCGACCACGAGCAGCAGCACCCGGTCCAGGCCCGTCCCCAGCTCGGAGAGCATGCCGTCCAGCGCCTCGACCTGGTCGAGGGTGCGGGGGTACCCGTCCAGCAGGAAGCCGCCCCGGGCGTCGTCCTCCGCCAGGCGCGAGCGGACCATGTCGTTGGTCACCGAGTCCGGCACGTACTCGCCCTTGTCCATGTAGGACTTCGCGAGCACGCCGAGCTCGGTCTGCCCGGAGACGTTGGCCCGGAAGATGTCCCCGGTGGAGATCGCCGGGATGCCGAGCTGCTCGGCGATGCGCACGGCCTGGGTGCCCTTGCCCGCTCCGGGCGGGCCGACGATCAGCAGTCGGCGGGCCGGGGCGGAGGAGGCGTCGGAGGTGGGGGTGCTCACCTGAGGATCCCTTCGTAGTGGTGCTGCTGGAGCTTCGCATCGATCTGCTTCACGGTGTCGAGTCCGACGCCGATGATGATCAGCAGGGACACGCCGCCCAGCGGGAAGTCCTGCGAGGTCCCGAGGTAGACGAGCGCGAACAGCGGGATCAGGCAGATCACTGCGAGGTAGACGGCGCCGGCGGACTGGATCCGGTTGATCACGTAGCGCAGGTAGTGCTCGGTGGGCCTGCCCGCGCGGACGTTGGGGATGAAGCCGCCGTACTTCTTCATGTTGTCGGCGATCTCCTCCGCGTTGAAGGTGATCGAGGTGTAGAAGAAGGCGAAGAACACGATCAGTGCCACGTAGACGACCGCGTAGATCCAGGAGAAGGAGAAGCCGAGCACGAGGTGGGAGTTGACCCACTGCACCCAGCCGTCCTCCGGATCGCCGAAGGAGGTCGCCATCTGCGGCAGCGCCAGGATGGACGAGGCGAAGATGACGGGGATGACGCCGGCCTGGTTGACCTTGACCGGGATGTAGGTCGAGGTGCCGCCGTACATCCGTCGGCCCACCATGCGCTTGGCGTACTGGACCGGGATCCGCCGCTGGGACTGCTCGACGAAGACCATGCCCACCATGACCACCAGGGCCACCAGGATCACCAGCGAGAAGGTGAGCCAGCCCTGCATCTGGAAGACCTGGCCGAAGGAGCCGGGGAAGGAGGCGGCGATCGAGGTGAAGATCATCAGCGACATGCCGTTGCCGATGCCGCGCTCGGTGATCATCTCGCCCATGAACATGATCAGGACGGTGCCCACGGTCATGGTCATCACCATGAGCAGCAGGGCGGGGATCGACTGGTCGGGAACCAGCTCGAGGGTGCAGCCCACGAAGAAGTTGCCCGAGCGCACCAGGGTGATGATCGTGGTCGCCTGGAGGACGGCGAGCCCGATGGTGAGATAGCGGGTGTACTGGGTGAGCTTCGCGGTGCCGGAGGCGCCCTCCTTGTGGAGGGCCTCGAAGCGCGGGATCACCACGCGCAGGAGCTGCACGATGATCGAGGCGGTGATGTAGGGCATGACGCCCAGGGCGAAGATGGACAGCTGCAGCAGGGCTCCGCCGGAGAACATGTTGATCATGCCCAGGACGTTGGAGCCGCCGGCCGAGGCGGCCTGATCGGCGCAGATCATCACGTTGGTGGCGTCGAATCCCGGGGTGGGGATGAAGACGCCGAGGCGATAGACCGCGATCAGGCCGAGCGTGAAGAAGATCTTCGCTCTCAGCTCGGGAGTGCGCAGCGCGCGCACGAGCGAGTTCACCAGTTTCCCTCCTGGAGGTCCGGGGGACGGGACCGACGGCGACACGACCGAGGGCGATGCGTTCCGTCCCGGTGCCGCAAGATCTGCACGGCCCGGGGACCGGCCCCGACGGGACGTCGGGATATGACGACGGGGCACCGCGGTGCAGAGTATTCTGCGCCGCGGTGCCCCGTCAAAAGAGACTCACGCGGAGGTGACGGACCCGCCAGCCGCCGCGATCTTCTGCTCCGCCGAGGCGGAGAACTTCTGCGCCGTGACGTCGAGCTTGACGCTCACGTCGCCGGAGCCCAGCACCTTGACGGGCTGGTTCTTGCGCACGGCGCCCTTGGCGACGAGATCCTCGACCGTGACGGTGCCGCCCTCGGGGAACAGCTCCTGCAGGGTCGCCAGGTTCACGACCTGGTACTCGACGCGGAACGGGTTGGTGAAGCCGCGGAGCTTGGGCAGCCGCATGTGCATCGGCATCTGCCCGCCCTCGAAGCCGATCGGCACCTGGTAGCGGGCCTTGGTGCCCTTGGTGCCGCGACCTGCGGTCTTGCCCTTCGAAGCCTCACCACGGCCGACGCGGGTGCGTGCGGTCTTGGACCCGGGCGCGGGGCGCAGGTCGTGGAGCTTCAGCGGGCTCTGCTGGGAATCAGTCATGTCAGTCCACCTCTTCGAACGTCACCAGATGGGTGACGGTGCGGATCATGCCGCGGATCTCAGGGCGGTCGTCCTTCACCACGGTGTCACCGATGCGCTTGAGGCCGAGGCCGCGCAGGGTGGCTCGCTGGCTCTTGGTGCCGCCGATGTCGGAACGGACCTGGGTCACCTTGATCTGCATCAGGCACCCACCTTCTCCGCACGGGCCGCGGCGCGACCCTCGGCCTGGGCCCGCAGGAGCGCCGCCGGGGCGACGTGCTCGACCGAGAGACCGCGACGGGCGGCCACGGCCTCGGGCTCCTCGAGCTGCTTGAGCGCGTCGACGGTGGCCCGCACGATGTTGATCGCGTTGGTCGAGCCGAGCGACTTGGAGAGCACGTCGTGCACTCCGGCGCACTCGAGCACGGCGCGGACCGGACCGCCGGCGATCACACCGGTGCCGGGGGCGGCGGGACGCAGCAGGACGACGCCCGCCGCATCCTCACCCTGGACGGGGTGCACGACGGTGCCCTGGATGCGCGGGACGCGGAAGAAGTTCTTCTTCGCCTCCTCGACGCCCTTGGAGATCGCCGCGGGCACCTCCTTGGCCTTGCCGTAGCCGACGCCGACGGTGCCGTCGCCGTCACCCACCACCACGAGGGCGGTGAAGGAGAACCGACGGCCGCCCTTGACGACCTTCGAGACGCGGTTGATGCTCACGACGCGCTCGAGGAACGCCGACTTCTCGGCATCCTGTCCACGGCCGCGACCGCCCTGACGACCGCCCCGGTCACCGCCCTGGCGACCGCGATCGTTGCTCGTGCTGTTGTTGGTGCTGTCGTCCCGCCGGCCGGAGGCCGCGGGACCGTTGTTCCGCTGCTGTGCAGCCATATTCAGATCCTCTTCTCGTCCTGTGTCCGGGCGGCGATCACAGCGCCAGTCCGGCCTCGCGGGCGCCGTCCGCGACGGCGGCCACACGGCCGTGGTACTTGTTGCCGCCGCGGTCGAACACGACGGAGTCGATCCCGGCGGCCTTGGCACGCTCGCCGACCAGGGCGCCGACGGAGCGGGCCTTGTCCGACTTGGTGGCCTCGCTGGCGCGCAGGTCCGCCTCCATGGTCGAGGCCGACGCGAGCGTCTTCCCCAGGGCGTCGTCGACGACCTGGACGAACACGTGACGCGACGAGCGGGTGACCACCAGGCGGGGACGCTGGGCGGTGCCGACGACGCGACGACGGACGCGCAGGTGACGGCGGCCGCGCGAACGCAGCTTGCTGCCGCGGTTGCCCTTGGTGTGCTTGAGTGCGTAACCCATGATCACTTACCAGCCTTTCCGGCCTTGCGGACCACGACCTCGTCGGCGTACCGCACACCCTTGCCCTTGTAGGGCTCGGGCTTGCGGATCTTGCGGATGTTCGCCGCGACCTCGCCCACCTGCTGCTTGGAGATGCCGCTGACCGAGAACTTGGTCGGGGACTCGACGGTGAAGGTGATGCCCTGGGGCGCCTTGACCGTGACGGGGTGGGAGAAGCCGAGGGCGAACTCGAGGTCCGTGCCCTTCGCGGTGACGCGGTAGCCCGTCCCCACGATCTCCAGCTTCTTGGTGAAGCCCTCGGTGACACCGAGGACGATGTTGTTGATGAGCGTGCGGGTCAGGCCGTGGAGGGCCTTGTTCTCGCGCTCCTCGTCGGGGCGGCTGACCACGATGGTGCCGTCCTCACCGCGCTCGACGGTGAGGGGAGCCGGCACCTCGTGCGTGAGCTCACCCTTGGGACCGCTCACCGTGACGGTGCGATCCTCGATGGTGACGTTCTGGACAGTGGCCGGCACTGCGACCGGCAGGCGTCCGATGCGGGACATAGCTGTTCTCCTCTCCCGCTCACCAGATGTAGGCGAGGACTTCCCCACCTACACCCTTCTGGGCAGCCTGCTTGTCGGTCAGAAGGCCGGAGGACGTGGACAGGATCGCCACGCCCAGTCCGCCGAGGACCTTGGGCAGGTTGGTGGACTTCGCGTACACACGCAGGCCGGGCTTCGAGATGCGGCGGATCCCGGAGATGGCACGCTCACGGCTGTCGGAGTACTTGAGCTCGAGGACGAGCTTGCTGCCCACCTCGGCCTCTTCCTCGCGCCAGCCGAGGATGTAGCCCTCTGCCTTCAGGATGTCCGCGATGCGGGCCTTCAACTTCGAGTACGGCATGGACGCGGTCTCGTGGTACGCCCCGGAGGCGTTCCTGATCCGCGTGAGCATGTCCGCGATCGGGTCGGTCATGGTCATGTCTGTTGCTTCTTCCTCACCTGGTTTCCCGCCGTCGCGATGAATGCGACCGGGGACCTCTGGCGGTAGTCCTTACCAGCTGCTCTTGGTGACGCCGGGGAGCTCTCCGCGGTGAGCCATCTCGCGAAGGCAGACACGGCAGAGGCCGAACTTGCGGTAGACCGAGTGCGGTCGACCGCAGCGCTGGCACCGGGTGTAGGCGCGCACCGCGAACTTGGGCTTGCGCTCCGACTTCTTGATCAGGGCTGTCTTCGCCATATCAGTTCTCCTTGAAGGGGAAGCCGAGCAGCTTGAGCAGCGCGCGTCCCTCGTCGTCGGTCTTCGCGGTGGTCACGACCGTGATGTCCATACCGCGGACGCGGTCGATCTTGTCCTGGTCGATCTCGTGGAACATGACCTGCTCCGTGAGACCGAAGGTGTAGTTGCCGTTCCCGTCGAAGTGCTTCGGGGACAGGCCACGGAAGTCACGGATGCGGGGAAGGGCCGTGGACAGCAGACGGTCCAGGAACTCCCACATCCGGGCGTTGCGCAGGGTGACGTGGGCGCCGATCGGCATGCCCTCGCGCAGCTTGAACTGCGCGATGGACCGACGGGCCTTGGTGACCTGGGGCTTCTGGCCGGTGATCGCCGCGAGGTCCTTGATGGCGCCGTCGATGACCTTGGAGTCGCGAGCGGCGTCGCCGACGCCCATGTTCACGACGATCTTGGTCAGGCCGGGCACCAGCATGGAGTTCTCGTAGCCGAACTGCTCGGTCAGCTGAGTCCTGATGGTCTCGTTGTACTTGCTCTTCAGACGCGGGGTGGGCGCCTGGGTGGCGGTCTCGCTCATCTCAGATGTCCTTCCCGGAGCGCTTGGCGACGCGGACGCGCACCTGCTTGGTGCGGCCGTTGTCGAGCTCGACGGTCTCGACGCGGTAGCCGATCTTGGTCGGCTTGTTGTCCTCCGGGTCGACCAGGGCCACGTTCGAGACGTGGAGGGGTGCC
The DNA here is from genome assembly GCF_052446295.1 of Brachybacterium sp. AOP43-C2-M15. NCBI lineage: Bacteria > Bacillati > Actinomycetota > Actinomycetes > Micrococcales > Dermabacteraceae > Brachybacterium > Brachybacterium sp. AOP43-C2-M15. The sequence goes on along the minus strand of NZ_JBQSWB010000022.1, from coordinate 2,245 downwards.
TCGCGCTGCTCGATGCCGCCCGCTCCGCCGGCCTGGTTGGGCTTGACGTGGTGGGTGCGGCGGTTGATGCCCTCGACCAGCACGCGCTGGGTATCGGGGAACACCTGCAGGACGCGGCCCTGCTTGCCCTTGTCGCCGGCTTCGAGGCCGCGCGCGGCGGCCTTGTCGCCGTCGCTGGTGCGACCCGTGATCACCTGGACGAGGTCGCCCTTCTTGATCTTCATCTTTGCCATGTCACAGCACCTCCGGTGCCAGCGAGACGATCTTCATGAAGCGCTTGTCACGCAGCTCGCGGCCGACAGGGCCGAAGATGCGGGTACCGCGCGGCTCGCCGTCGGTCTTGAGGATGACAGCCGCGTTCTCGTCGAAGCGGATGTAGGAGCCGTCGACGCGACGGACTTCCTTGGACGTGCGGACGACGACCGCCTTGACGACGTCGCCCTTCTTGACGTTGCCACCGGGGATGGCGTCCTTGACGGTCGCCACGATGGTGTCGCCGATGCTGGCGTAACGGCGACCGGAGCCACCGAGAACACGGATGCAGAGAATCTCCTTGGCACCCGTGTTGTCGGCGACCTTCAGTCGCGACTCCTGCTGAATCACTCGTTCTCCTATCGTCTCACCGGTTCTCTTCCTGCTCGCGGGAGCGGGCAGGCCGAGCCTGGCGGAACGGAATCTGGACACTGCGCATTGCACCGGAGCCGCCTCGGCCGCTGCTGCGACCACGGCCGTCACCGGCGACCGGTCCCGGGCACCAAAAAACCCTCTGCCGGACTCAGGCACTGGCGTGGTGAACGCGGGGCGTTCGCCTCAGGTGCGAGGTCTCCGACGAGGACGGACCTGGTGGTACCGGATCCAGTCACGGAGGTCCGGGCTCCGACACCCAGGGGTGCGGGGCGCAGTTCTCCGCCAACTGCTCAAGACTACGCTCCCGCACCCGTGCATGTCACCCCGCAGGGCCCGACCGAGGCGTGTGTGCTTGCTCTCCTGCCGGCTGCCGCCGTCCGTCGCCCCGCCTGCACGTCCCCGTGTCCGTGGCCCCGCGGCATCTCCGTCGTCCGCCGGCCGCGCCTCACCTCGTCGGCACGGTCCACTCCCCGCCCGCCCGCCCGCACCTCACCCGGTCGGCACGGTCCGCTCCCCGCCCGCACCTCACCTCGTCGGCACGTCCGTTCCCCCTTCGGCGTCCCGTCACCCCGTCCGGCGGCAGTGCGGGCATAGGGTCGGGTCATGATCGACATCGACATCGCACGCCGCCTCCGGGACGCCGGGCTGGTCTGGGAACCGGCCGACGGGGACCGGTTCGTCATCGACAACGAGCTCCTGCGGGAGGAGAGCTTCATGCTCTCCTCGATGGTGATCGAACGTGGGCTCAGCCGCACCGGCGGGAAGGTGTTCCGGTTCAACGGCACCACCGAATGGGCGCTGGACTCCGTGGAGCAGCACGAGGCGCTGTGGATCCCCCGCGAGGACCAGCTGCGCGAAGCACTCGGCGACGCCTTCCTCGCGCTGCGCCGCGCCGGGGACGGCAGCTTCGCCGTGACCCTCGTCCGGAGGGACGGTGCGGAGCGGGAGGTGCCGGCGCCCCGGGCGGAGGACGCCCTGGCCGGCGCACTGCTGATCCACCTCACCGACCGCTGACCAGCACCGCCCGTGCCGAGGTCGTCCCGCTCCTGCGACCACGGCTCCGCGGCAGCGGCCCACCCGGCCCGCCCCGGGCACTGTGCCCACCCCCACCGTCCGCCCGGCGAGTCCGGCCACCCCGGGCACCGGGCCCACCCGTCCACCCCGTCCACGTCCGCTCCATCGCTAGTCGGGACACGCTGTTCCGTTCCACCGAAATCGCCCAGACTCGGTAGATATCGGGGGATCCGCCGACTCCAGATCGGCGCGTCGCCCGCACCGCAGCTGATGGCACGGCGCTGCGCCTCGTACTCAGCGTCTCGCGGCTCGCGGCTCGCAATCCCCGCCTCCCACAGCGCGCCTCGCACACTCCGCGCCCTCCCCACGGCACGCCTCGCACAGCGTTCCGCGCACGGCGGCACCGCGCACAGCGCTCCGCACCTCCCACGGCGCACCTCGCGCCTCGCACCTCGCACAGCGCACCTCGCACCTCACACCTCACACCGCGCACAGCGCACCTCGCACCGCGCACCGCGCACCTGCCTCAGCGCCGCCGGACCTCGCCACGACGACGAGAAGGGGCGGGTGCCCCCCGGGGGGACCCGGCCGGCGCACGGACCCG
>NZ_JBQSWB010000021.1:0-48610 GCF_052446295.1 Brachybacterium sp. AOP43-C2-M15 | reverse complement strand
GGGCCGGGCGGCCCCCATCTAGCGGGGCGCCCGTCCTCGTGCGCTGTTGCGGTGCACGGTTCCCGTGCGCTGCGCGTCCTCCCGGGCGGGGAGGCGCGGCGGGCTGATCAGCGCGGCGCCTGGCCGTGCTTGATCTGGGGGCGGGGGAGACGGAAGCGGCGGATCTGGATCGCGCGCATGATGCCGTAGCCGACCAGGCCCCGCTGCACGTCGCCGAAGCGCTCGGTGAGCCGCGCGCGCAGCCTGCGGCGCAGCAGGAAGCCGTCGATCACGCAGACGGCGATGCCGCCCCACAGCACGACGATCATGCCGGCGCTGAGCAGCGGCGCCAGGTCCTGGCGCAGCAGCGGCAGGATCAGTGCGATGAGCATGAAGATCAGCGCGATGGGGAAGAACATCTCGGCGACGTTGCGCCGGGAGTCGACCACGTCGCGCACGAAGCTGCGCTCCGGGCCGCGGTGCTGGAGCGGCATCTTCTTCTCGTCACCGGTCATGAGCGCCTGCTGGGCCTCCGCGCGCTCCTTGCTGGCCCGTTCCCGGTCGCGCCGGCGAGCCTCCTTGCGGTCGTCGACCACCAGGGGCCGACGACGCGCCGCCTCGGCCTCCTTGCGGGTGCGGGTGGGACGGCCCTTGGAGCCGGGTCGCGCAGGTTGCGACGTCGGCTCGGGGGTCTGCGGGGGCTCGGACTTGCGGAAGATCACCGGGCAAGTCTAGGTGACGTGACCGAGGAACCCCTGGGACCACGCCCCGCACGCTCCGCGGCTGTGACCGAACCGTGGGCGGGAGCCTGCGCAGCGGCGGTACGGTGACGGTCATGAGCACTCCCGAGCCTGCCCCCGTGCCCCCCGCTGCGACCGGTGATGCCGAGGAGGTCGAGACGCTGCGAGCACGGCTGGAGCCGCTGCTGCCCGCGGCGATCGAGGACCTCCAGGATCTCGTGCGCATCCCCTCGATCGCCTTCGAGGGCTATGACCCCGCGCCCGTGCGGCGCAGCGCCGAGGCCGTCGCGCAGCTCCTGCGCGGCGCGGGCATGGCCGAGGTCGACATCGAATCCGTCGACGGCGGCAGCCCCGCCGTCATCGCGCGCACCCCGGCCGCCCCGGGGCGGCCGACCGTGCTGCTGTACGCCCACCACGACGTCCAGCCCACGGGCGACGTCGAGGACTGGACGGGCGACCCCTTCGTCCCGGAGGTGCGCGACGGCCGCCTCTACGGCCGCGGGGCCGCCGACGACAAGGCGGGCGTGATGGCCCATGTGACCGCTCTGCGCCTGGTCGGTGAGGAGCTGGCCGCCGACGGCATCGGGGTGACCGTGTTCGTCGAGGGCGAGGAGGAGGCCGGTTCCCCCACCTTCCGCCCCTTCATCGAGGCCCATCGCGATCGGCTCGCCGCGGACCTCATCATCGTCGCGGACTCCGCGAACTGGGCGGTGGGGACGCCCGCCCTGACCACGAGCCTGCGCGGTCTCGCCGACCTCGTGATCGAGGTGCGGACGCTGGACCACGCCGTGCACTCGGGCCTCTTCGGCGGTCCCGTGCTCGATGCGCTCACGCAGCTCTCGCGGCTCCTGGCGACCCTTCACGACGAGAACGGGGAGGTCGCCGTCGAGGGACTGGTCCGCGCCCCGGATCCCTCGGTCGAGATGGACGAAGCCGACTACCGACGGGACGCGGGCGTGGTCGACGGGCTCGAGCTCTCCGGGACCGGCTCCCTGACCTCGCGGCTGTGGACCCGGCCCGCGCTCTCGGTGATCGGCATCGACGCCCCGAGCGTCCGCGACGCCTCCAACACCCTCGTCCCCGTCTCGCGCGCCAAGATCTCGCTGCGGATCCCGCCGGGGGAGGACCCTGCGGTCGCGATGGAGGCGCTGGTCTCGCACCTCGAGCAGCGTGCGCCCTCCACCGCGCAGGTCACGGTCCACCGCGGCGAGCAGGGCAGGCCCTACAGCGCCCGCCGGGACTCCCCGGCCATGGATCTCGCCCGCACCGCCTTCGCGCGCGCCTGGGGCACGCCCGCCGTGGACACCGGTCTGGGCGGGTCGATCCCCTTCATCGCGGATCTGCTCGAGGTGTTCCCGCAGGCCGAGGTGCTGGTCACGGGGGTCGAGGACCCCGAGTCCCGCGCCCACGGCATCGACGAGTCCCTGCACCTGGGGGAGTTCGCGAAGGTCTGCCTCGCCGAGGCGCTGCTGCTGCGCGGCGCCGGGACGCTCGGGGGCCGATCCGCGTGAACCGACCGTCCGAGGAGCCAGCGGGGGCACGCTCCACCGTCTCGCCGCTGATGATCCCGATGCTGGTGATGGGGCTGGTCACCGGCTTCCTCGCCGGCTACTTCCTGCTCTGGTGGGGGCTGCTGCTCGTGCTCGCCGTGCTGGTGGTCGCCGTCTCGATGGTGTTCACGGGCCGCAGCCGCGACGGGGCCACCGGTGCAGTGGTCGGTGTGGTGCTCGGCTACGGGGGAGTGATCCTGCTGGCGCTGTTCCGCGGCGTCCTGTGAAGGGGAGGGCGGGGCAGGGACGTGCACGCGACCCGCGTGAGACGGACCACCGCGCCCCCGATCCCCCGTTCCGGGAACCGGCGGCGTATCCTGGGGGCACACGAGCTTCGAGGAGGACCGTATGACCACGCCCACCACAGAGCGCCCCACCGCGGCGCACGACGTCACCCTCACCCCCGGGGCGGCGCAGAAGGTCAGCACCCTGCTGGAGCAGGAGGGTCGTGACGACCTCCGCCTGCGGATCGCGGTGCAGCCCGGCGGCTGCTCGGGCCTGATCTACCAGCTCTACTTCGACGAGCGCACCATGGACAACGACCTGGTCGCCGAGTTCGACGGCGTCGAGGTGATCGTCGACAAGATGAGCAGCCCCTATCTCACCGGTGCCGTCATCGACTTCGCCGACACCATCGAGAAGCAGGGCTTCACGATCGACAATCCCAATGCGGGCAGCTCCTGCGCCTGCGGCGACTCCTTCAGCTGAGCGACTGCTCTGCGGCGGACGTCCGCAGGGCATGCCCCGGCCACAGGGCCCGGCGCGGTGACGATCCGGTCACCGCTCCGGGCTCGTCCCATGTGACGGCGGCGACGCGCAGATCACGGACCGGTCACGGACCGACGCGCCGCACGGTCCCAGGCGAGTCGGAGTGGCCGCACCACCTCAGGAAAGACGTATGATGACAACGTGCCGTCAAGTGCCGGGCCCTCGGGCCCGATGCGGCCCTCTTCTCGCAGGGAGGGCGCGGCACTGTGGGCATGTCCCGCCCACATCAGTACCAGCTCCGCGCCACGGAGCCGGTCCGAGCCAGAGCGCACGGCCCGGTGACACGGCCAGGAGACGACGAGCGGAAGGTCATCCCCTGTGATCCCCCAGGTCCCTCAGCGCGCGCGGCGCGGACGCCGCGCAGCGGCAGCAGGCCTCGCCCTGGCCACTCTGTTCCTCGCCGGCTGCTCCCAGGCGCAGCAGCGCGGATTCCTGCCCGGTCCCGCGGACGGCCAGGAGGTCACCGACAGGACCGAGCGGATCACGAACCTCTGGGTCGGCTCGTGGGCCGTCCTGGTCATCGTGGGCCTGGTCATCTGGGGCCTGACGATCTGGTGCGCGATCGCCTACCGCCGTCGCAAGCACGACAAGGGCTTCCCCGTCCAGCTGCGCTACCACGTGCCGCTCGAGCTCATGTTCACCCTGGTGCCGGTGGTCATGGTGCTGACCTTCTTCTACTTCACCCAGCGCGACGCCCGTGAGATCGAGATGCACGTGGCAGAGCCGGACCATACGGTCAACGTCGTCGCCAAGCAGTGGAGCTGGGACATCAACTACGTCGGCGAGGACGTGCACGAGCCCGCCGGCGTGCAGTCCTTCGCCACCGGGGAGCCGGGTGCTGCCGACTCGCTGCCCGAGCTGTGGCTGCCGGTCGGGGAGACCGTCGAGTTCCGGCTCGACTCCCGGGACGTCATCCACTCCTTCTGGGTGGTGGACTTCCTCTACAAGAAGGACATGTTCCCGGGGCACACCACGAGCTTCCAGATCACCCCCACCCGTGAGGGCACCTACGCCGGCAAGTGCGCCGAGCTCTGCGGCGAGTACCACTCGGACATGCTGTTCAACGTGAAGGTCGTCTCCCAGGAGGAGTTCGACGCCCACATCCAGGAGCTGCGCGAGCAGGGCTTCGAGGGTCAGCTGGGCGTGGACCTGAACCGCAACGAGGAGGAGTGGAGCATGCGCGAGAAGCATGACGACGCCGGTCCTCGCTACTCCGAGGACACCGAGTCCGCCGGCACCGAGGGAGACAACGAGTGAGCACCGACATCACGGCCGCGCCGACCACGTCGTCGCCGGGACGATTCCAGGAGGAGCGGCCCACCGGTCTGGGCAGGCAGTTCTTCAAGCTCCTGACCACCACCGATCACAAGCTGATCGGCATGATGTACATGGGCATGGCGTTCGCGTTCTTCGCCTTCGGAGGCCTTCTCGCGCTCGGGATCCGCACCGAGCTGTGGGAGCCCGGTCTCCAGGTCGTGGTCTCCAAGGACCAGTACAACCAGCTGTTCACCATGCACGGCACGATCATGCTGCTGATGTTCGGCACGCCGCTGTTCAACGGCTTCGCGAACTATCTCGTGCCCCTCCAGATCGGCGCCGTGGACATGGCGTTCCCGCGTCTGAACATGTTCGCCTTCTGGATCACGCTGTTCGGCTCGCTGATCGTGGTCGCAGGCTTCCTCACCCCGCAGGGTGCCGCGTCCTTCGGCTGGTTCGCCTACGCGCCGCTGTCGGACACGACCTTCTCGCCCGGCCTGGGTGGTGATCTGTGGGTCTTCGGACTGGGTTTGCAGGGCTTCGGCACGATCCTGGGCTCGGTCAACTTCATCACCACGATCCTGTGCATGCGGATGCCGGGCATGACCATGTTCCGGATGCCGATCTTCACCTGGAACACGCTGATCACCGGCGTCCTGGTGCTGATGGCCTTCCCGCCGCTCGCCTCAGCGCTGCTGGCCCTCGGCGCGGACCGGCGCTTCGACGCGAACATCTTCGACCCGGCCAACGGCGGTCCGATCCTGTGGCAGCACCTGTTCTGGTTCTTCGGCCACCCCGAGGTCTACGTGCTCGCGCTGCCCTTCTTCGGCATCGCGTCGGAGATCATCCCGGTGTTCTCCCGCAAGCCGATCTTCGGCTACAAGACCCTGGTGGGCGCGACGATCTCGATCGCTGCGCTGTCGGTGACCGTGTGGGCGCACCACATGTACACCACGGGTGCCGTGATGCTGGACTTCTTCGCCTTCATGACGATGCTCATCGCCGTCCCGACCGGTGTGAAGTTCTTCAACTGGATCGGCACGATGTGGCGGGGCTCGGTCACCTTCGAGACGCCGATGCTGTTCACCCTCGGCTTCCTCACCACCTTCATCTTCGGCGGCCTGACCGGCGTCATCCTGTCCTCGCCGGTCCTGGACTTCCACATCTCCGACACCTACTTCGTGGTCGCGCACTTCCACTACGTGATGGCCGGGACCGTGGTCTTCGAGATGTTCGCGGGCTTCTACTTCTGGTGGCCGAAGATGTTCGGCTACAAGCTCAGCGAGGGCATCGGCAAGCTGCACTTCTGGCTGCTGACCATCGGCTTCCACATGACGTTCCTGATCCAGCACTGGCTCGGGGTGGACGGCGCTCCCCGCCGCTACGTGAACTACCTGTACGAGGACGGGTTCGACTGGATGAACCAGATCTCCACGATCGGTGCGTTCATCATGGGCGTCTCGACGCTGCCGTTCCTGCTCAACGTGGTGCTGACCCATGTGAAGGGCAAGAAGGTCGAGGTCGACGATCCGTGGGGCTACGGCGCCTCCCTCGAGTGGGCCACCTCCTGCCCGCCGCCGCGCCACAACTTCCACTCCCTGCCCCGAGTGCGATCCGAGCGTCCCGCCTTCGACCTCCACCACCCCGAGGTCGCTCTGCAGGACCACATGCTCGCCGAGGAGCCCGCCCTGAACCCGAGGACGAACTGACATGAGAGCAAGCGCAAAGATCTTCTGGATCCTGGGAGCCTTCTTCCTGATCGTCGCGATCGCCTACGGCTTCCTCACCGCACGCTACGAGCCGCTCGGGCTCGAGCCGGTCGGCTTCCCGGCCATCCTCGCGGTGGCGGGCCTCGCGTTCATGATCGCCATGACGCTGAGCCTGACCAGCAGGAAGCACCAGCTGAGCGCCTCGGACGACCTGGACGCCGAGGTCTCGGACGACGCCGGCGTGCAGGGGAGCTTCTCTCCGTACAGCTGGGCGCCCCTCTGGGCCGCCGTGGGCGCGGGCCTGTGCTTCCTCGGCGTCGCCGCCGGATGGTGGATCTTCGCCTTCGGCGTCATCTTCGCCATCTACGGCGTGCTGAGCTGGGTCCTGGAGTTCTCCGTCGGGCAGCACGCCCACTGACCCACCCGCACCGCCGCTGACAGGGCGAGGCCCGGGCCGTACGCCCGCTGATCCTCGAGACGCCCGCCGCTCCGAACGGAGCGGCGGGCGTCTCGCTGTCCCGCCGCTGTTGCGGTGCTGATCTCGGGCGGGCGGCGTCCCAGGACCGATGAGCGCCGTCCCGCCGACGGCGCGAGCAGTCTGCCGCGTCATCCGCTGCCGCGGGCCGTCTCCTGCGTGATGCCCGGCCGCCGGACCCGCAGGGTGCCCGGCCACCTGCGCGGACGCCGACGCCCACGCGGCATGTCCTCTCCTCCGTGACGGTGCACAACGTGCGTACCGGTCAGTACTGCATAAAAGCGCTGTATGCTGGGTGGACCCGGGGCCTGCTCGCCCGCCCGTGCCGCGCGCATGCCCAGCACCCCGAGACGGAGCTGGGAGCGGCGTCGCGGACGGGTGCGGGGCGGTGCGAGGCGGGCACGGGACGAGGCGCGACGGGCACGGGACGAGGCGCGACGGTCGCGCGACGGTCGCGGGACCGGGGCCCTGCGGCATGCCGGGCTGGACCGGCAGGATGCTAGCGTGAGCGCGACCATACCCAGGAGTCGCTCGCAGGGCACCGTCGAGGTGCGTCGCGGCGGCCCACGGCATCGGAGGGAGCGCACGGATGATCGGTGGACACGCGGATCCCGTGGGCCGCGCGCGGAAGCAGCTGCACAGGCTCTTCCCTGGGGACGACGAGACGCTGAGCGCCGCGCGGGAGTGGGCGGAGGAGACGCTCCGCCAGGCCGGGCTCGATCCGTCGAGGACCCCGCTGCGATCCCTGCGCGCCCTACGTCGCGCGGACCGTCGGCTCAGCCCGACGGCTGCCCGCCATCTCGTCGAGGAGATCTCCGGTCGGCCGCGGGAGCGTCGCCGTCGAGGTGCGCCTGTCCACCTCGAGTGAGTCGAGCGGGACGAGACGCTGCTGTGCCGGGCCGGGCATCATGCAGTCGGCCCCGCGCCGGGCGCGCCTCGCAGGGCGGGGGAGCGGGCAGGGACCCGGCGAGGTCGAGCGCCGCCGTCGTCGACCGCGTGGAGTCGGGGAGACGACGACGGGCCCCGAGGAGAACATCCCTCGGGGCCCGTCGCTGTCGCCGCTCAGCGGCCAGGGAGCCGTGTCAGTGCGTAGCCTTCTCGGCCGGGGTGCGGTGATCCCCGCCCGTCAGCTCGTCGATGACGTGCCGCTCGTGCCCGGCATGCTCGAGCGCCTCACGGAGCTCGGCCGGGGTGACCGGCTCGATGCGGTCCTTGAAGAAGAAGCTGGTGGCCTTCGCGCGCAGCGAGGAGACACCCTTGCCGGCCTTGAGCGGTCGGTAGTCGTCGTGCTGCACCAGCACCCAGCGGTCGTAGTCGCTGAGCGGCTCGTGGATCTCCATCATGTCACCGGTCTCGGTGCGCACCACGCGCGAAGTCTCCTCGCCGTGCAGGGCCAGATCCCGCTTCTGGCGCTGGATCGACAGGCACAGTCGTTTCGTGACGTAGAAGGCGAGGACCGGCACCACGAAGATCCCTATGCGGAACGCCCATGTCAGATCGTTGATCGACATGTGCAGGGCGATGGCGATGAGGTCGTTGGTCGCCGCGAGCGCGAGGATCAGGTAGACCATGATCCAGGCGACGCCGAGCCCGGTGCGGACAGGCGCGTTGTACGGCAGGTCGTTGAGGTGGTGCTCCCGGTCGTCGCCCGTCACCCAGGCCTCGAGGAACGGGTACAGCGCCAGGACCGCCAGCAGACCGCCGTAGACGGCGAACGGGATCAGCATGTTCAGCGAGATCACGTAGCCGAAGATCGTGAACTCCCAGCCCGGGATGAGGCGCAGGCCGCCGTCCGTCCAGAGCATGTACCAGTCCGGCTGGGAGCCGGCGGAGACGGGGGAGGGATCGTAGGGACCGTAGATCCACACGCCGTTGATCGACGTGGTGGCCGAGATCAGCGTGATGATGCCGAAGACGAGGAAGAAGAAGCCACCGGCCTTGGCGGCGTACACCGGGAAGACCGGGAAGCCGACCACGTTGCGCTCGGTGCGGCCGGGCCCGGGGTACTGGGTGTGCTTGTGCAGCACGAGCAGCACCAGGTGGATCCCGATCAGGGCGAGGATCATCGCCGGCACCAGCAGGATGTGGATGGTGAACAGCCGCGGGATGATGTCGGTGCCGGGGAACTCTCCGCCGAACAGCAGCATCGACAGATAGGTGCCGACGACCGGGATCGCCTTCATCAGACCGTCGATCACGCGCAGGCCGTTGCCGGAGAGCACGTCGTCCGGGAGGGAGTAGCCGGAGAAGCCGGCGACCATGCCGAGCACCATCAGCGTGAAGCCCACGAGCCAGTTCAGCTCGCGCGGCTTGCGGAAGGCGCCGGTGAAGAAGACGCGGAACATGTGCACGAAGATCGCGACCATGAACACCAGCGCCGACCAGTGGTGCATCTGGCGGAACAGCAGGCCGCCCTTGACCTCGAAGGAGATCTCCAGGGTGGACTCGAAGGCGCGCGACATCTCCGCGCCCTGCAGCGCGGTGTACGGGCCGTTGTAGACGACCTCCTCCATGGAGGGGTCGAAGAACATCGTCAGGAAGGTCCCCGAGATCAGCAGGATGACGAAGCTGTACAGCGCCACCTCGCCGAACATGAACGACCAGTGATCGGGGAAGATCTTGCGGGCCATGAACTTGACGAAGCCGCCGCCGGTGAGACGCTGGTCGAGCCAGTCGCCGCCCACCGCGCCGAGCTTGTACACGCGCGAGGGGTTCTCGGCGTCGGAAGACTGCTTCCGGGTGCTGGGAGTCGTGGTCGTCACGTGATCACTTGTCCTTGTGGATGTTCCAGAAGCTGGGACCGATCGGCTCGGTGAAGTCACCGGGGGCCACCAGGTAGCCCTCGTCGTCCACCTCGATCGGGAGCTGGGGAAGCGGTCGGTGCGCCGGGCCGAAGATCACCTTGGCGCCGTCGGTGACGTCGAAGGTGGACTGGTGGCAGGGGCAGAGCATGTGGTGGGTCTGCTGCTCGTAGAGGGCGACGGGGCAGCCGACGTGGGTGCAGATCTTCGAGAACGCCAGGATGCCCTCGACGCCCATCGACATGCTCTCCTCGTTGCGGCCGAGCTTCGGGTCGATGCGGACGATGACCGCGGCGGCCTTCGCGCGCTCCTCGAGGAAGTGCTCGGTGTCGTGGGTCAGACCCTCGGGCATGACGTGGAAGATCGAGTTCATCGCGACGTCCGAGAGCTTGATCGGCGTGCCGTCGTGGTCCCGGGCCAGTCGCTGACCGGGGTTGTGGCCCCAGAAGGTGTGGTGGAGACGGTTGCCCGGCAGCGGACCGAGTGTCGACAGCGGTGCGAGCACCGCGATCGGCAGGGCCGCGAGCGCGGCGACCATCGCGGTGACGATCACGGGCCGACGCGCGATGCCGGACTCCTCGAGTCCGTCGTTGATGATGCCGACCGCGATCTCCCGGGTCTCGTCCGAGCTGCGGATGTCGTGCCGCTCCTCGACCATCTCCTCGTCGGGCATGAGGGTCTTGGCCCAGTGGACGGCCGCTGCGCCGACGAAGAACACGGCGATCGCGAGGCCCAGACCGGTGACGAGGTTCGACCACCACAGGGCGCTCGGGGAGCCCTCCTCGGCGAAGATGTTCCTGCCGGTGGGGGTGACCAGGAAGTACGCCGCGATGAACACGACGGTGCCGACGACGCTCAGCAGGAACATGCCGGCGACGACCTTCTCGGCGCGCTTCTCGGCGGCCTTCGAGAGGTCCGACTGTCGGTGGACGTGGGGAGGCAGGCCCGGGTTCGGGAAGCCGCCGCCCTCCTTGGGGGCGATGGCGCTGACTCCGCGGGCGGGGGAGCTGCCGTCGAGGTTGTTGTTCATGCTCGCATTCACTTGGCCTTCGCCCCCAGCCACACGGCGGTGCCCAGGAGCAGGGACAGGATGATCGTCCAGGCGTACAGGCCCTCGGTCACCGGACCGAGCGAGCCCAGGGAGATGCCGCCCGGAGTGCCGTTGTGGTCGAGGGTCTCGAGGTAGGTGATGACGTCCCTCTTGTCCTCGGGGGACAGGTTGGTCTCGCTGAAGACCGGCATGTTCTGCGGGCCGGTGTCCATGGCCTCGTAGACGTGCTTCGGATCCAGGCCGACGACCGGCGGGGCGTACTTCCCGCGGGTCAGCGCGCCGCCGGCGCCGGCGGCGTTGTGGCACATCGCGCAGTTGATGCGGAAGATCTCTCCGCCGTTGGTGGCGTCGCCCTGGCTCGTGTCGAGCCACTCCTCGTCCGGCACCGCGGGGCCGGGGCCGAGCGACGCGACGTACGCGGCGAGCTGACGGGTCTGCTCCTCGTTCATCTGCGGGGGCTTGCGGGCCGCCTGCGCACCGGAGGACTGCATGGGCATGCGACCGCTGCCCACCTGGAAGTCGACGGCGGCGGCGCCGACGCCGATCAGCGAGGGACCGATGGTCCCGCCGTCGGCGTCCTGGAGACCCTCGGCGCTGCGGCCGTGGCAGGACGCGCAGTTGGCGAGGAACAGAGCCTGACCGGCGTCCACGTCGTCCTGCGTGTAGGCCTCGGCCTGGGCCGTCTGCGGCTGCAGGGCCGCGTACAGCCCCCCGGTCGCGACGAGCGCGAGCAGCAGGATCACGAGTAGCGCCATCGGGTGATGGCGACGTGCGGCGAGAGCCTTCACGGTTCGGACCTCGATTCGTGGAGGGGGCGGACGGAGGAGGGACTGGGGGAGGTGAGCGCTGCGAGCAGCTCGTGCCGCGCGCCGTGGCCGATCAGAAGATGCTCCATTCGAACGTCACCGGGATCACGTGCCCCGCGCTTCCCAGCGACATGATCGGATCGAGCATGTAGACGATGAAGAACAGCACGATCCACACGACGTCGACGAAGTGCCAGTAGTAGGACACGCAGATCGCCGAGACCTGCTCGTGGGCGGTGAACTTCTCCGCCACGTACGCCCTCATGAGGACCAGTGCGAAGGCGACGAGGCCGCCGACCACGTGGATGCCGTGGAAGCCGGTGGCGAGGTAGAAGATCGAGCCGAACGGCGAGGAGGGGATCGTCACGCCGTGGTGGATGAGCTCGGCGTACTCGTAGGCCTGGCCCGAGACGAAGATCGCGCCGAGGACGAAGGTGAGCGTGTACCACTCGATCATGCCCCAGCCGGCGATGTTGAACACCGAGCCCTCGCGACGCTTGCGCGGCGGGAAGGGCTGGCCCCAGGGGAAGCGGCCCTCGGCGACGAAGACGCCGATCTGGCAGGTGACCGAGCTGAAGACCAGGATCGAGGTGTTCAGCAGCGCGAAGCCGTGCGTGAAGTGCGACTGCCCTTCGGCGAAGGTGTCCGGCGCCATCGAGCGCAGCGTGAAGTACATGGCGAACAGGCCGCCGAAGAACATCAGCTCGCTGGCGAGCCAGACGAGGGTGCCGATCTGCGTCGGGTTCGGGCGGCCGACCGCTGGGGCGGCAGCGGGGGAGGGGCGCTCATTCAGGGTCGCAGTAGTCACGTCACCATTATGTCGTGCGGTCAGAGTCGGTGTGCCCGTTCACGACGGACGGGAACATCGCGGGGCCTGCGCCCCGGGCGGACCGTGTCAGCATATCCCTCCTGACGATGTGTCACGAACCGGGACACGCATCGGATCCGCCCTGGTGGTCGGCCATGTGCGGGGTCGTGACCGTTCCGTGATCCGTTCCGTGATCAGGTCGACGATCGGGGCGGGCGGGATGCGATGATCGGGGCATGAGCGAGAACACCCCGACCTGGTCCCGGATCGTCGCGCGGCTGGTGCGCGGCGACGAGCTGGACGGCGCGCAGGCGTCGTGGGCGATGGACGAGGTCATGTCCGGTGCGGCCACGCCCGTGCAGCTCGCAGGGTTCCTGGTCGCGCTCCAGGCCAAGGGCGTCACCAGCGGCGAGCTCGAGGCCCTCGCGGACTCGATGATCGCTCACGCGCGAGGGATCGACGCCCCGCGGCGGGCGATCGACATCGTCGGGACCGGGGGCGACCTCGCGCAGACGGTGAACATCTCCACGATGGCGTCGGTGGTGATCGCCTCGACCGGACGCACCGTGGTCAAGCACGGCAACCGGGCCTCGACCTCCCGCTCCGGCTCGGCCGACGTCCTCGAGGCGCTCGGGATCCGCCTCGACCTCCCGGTGCCCGTGGTGGAGGAGCTGGTGGGGCAGGTCGGCATGACCTTCCTGTTCGCGCAGGTCTTCCATCCCTCGATGAAGTACGCGGCGGAGGCCCGCAAGGGGCTGGGCATCCCCACCGTGATGAACATCCTCGGGCCGATCACCAACCCGGCGCGGCCCCGGGCGAGCGCCGTCGGGGTCGCGGACTCGCTGCTCGCCCCCGTCGTCGCCGGTGTCTTCGCGTCGCGGGGGACCAGCGCACTGGTCTTCCGCGGGCAGGACGGACTGGACGAGCTCACCGTCACCGCCCCCTCCGACGTCTGGGAGGTGCGCGGCGGCGAGGTGCGCGCCCATGTGCTGGACCCGTCCGCTCTGCTCGGCCTCCCCGTCAGCCCCCAGGACGCGCTGCGCGGCGGAACCGCCGAGGAGAACGCGCAGGTGGCCCGTGACCTCTACGCCGGGGGGCGCTCTGGTCGGATGGGGCCGGTGCGTGATGCGGTGCTGCTGAACGCCGCAGCGGGCGTGGTCGCCTTCGACGGCATCGACCGTCCGGCGGAGGACGGGTTCGAGGCCCGCTTCGCCGCCGCCTTCGAGGAGGTGGGCGAGGCCCTCGACTCGGGCCGGCCGTCCGCGCTCGTCGAGCGCTGGGCCGCCGCCTCGCAGGCGGCGTCCGAGCCCGGCACCTGATCCGCCGACGCCAGGCCCGTCGGCGTCCGACGCGCCGGCGCCTGACCCGCCGGGGCCCGGCTCAGCCGTCGATGCCGAGATCGAAGGCGGCGTCGAGGTCGCTCTTGGAGTAGGTCTTGAAGGCGATGTTCGTGGTGGTGTCCAGCACGCCGTCCACTCTGCTGATCGATCCGGCGATCACCTCGGCGAGGTCCTCGTGGGCCCTCACCCGGACGACCGCGATCAGATCGACGTCGCCGGTGACGGAGTAGACCTGCTCGATCCCGTCGATGTCCACGATCTGCTCGGCGACCTCGGGGATCCGGCTGGGCTCGACGACGATCGAGACGATGGCGGTGATCATGGCTTCTCCTTCGACGGGGGCGCCGTGCGCGCCGGGGGACCTTCACCCCCGAGCCTATGCCTCCGCGCTCTGTGCGGTTCGTGCGAAGCGCCGTGCGAGATGGTCCGCGTCGAACCGCGCCCGGGCCGGGACCTGCCACGTCCCCTCCGTCAGCACCGTCCGCACTCCGTCGCCCTCCAGCCAGGTCAGCAGGATCTCGGCCTCCTGGTGGTAGCCCTGGCACAGCGGCGCCGCGAGCTCCGCCTCCCCGGCGCCCGTCATCGCCAGGGAACGGGCGAAGGGGAGCGGATCCTTGCTCGAGGGGACCAGCGTGGTGCCGGAGAAGCGCCCGTGCCGCACCGCCAGCAGCTCCCAGCCCCGCCCGCCGATCACGGCCTCGGTGCTGGGACGGGCGGCGATCAGCAGCGGCACCGCGGACAGGGCCCGCAGCCGGGAGGCCCGCCGCGCCGCCGACAGATAGGTCCGTGCGAGCCGGCGCAGCGTGTCCGCCTCCTCGTAGCGTCCCGCCGCGA
The DNA here is from genome assembly GCF_052446295.1 of Brachybacterium sp. AOP43-C2-M15. Taxonomy (NCBI): domain Bacteria; kingdom Bacillati; phylum Actinomycetota; class Actinomycetes; order Micrococcales; family Dermabacteraceae; genus Brachybacterium; species Brachybacterium sp. AOP43-C2-M15. Next base: position 34,492 of record NZ_JBQSWB010000021.1, on the reverse strand, counting down.
CATGAGTGCGCATCCGAGCGGCGACATGATCGAGCACCTCCTGCGGGTCCTCGAGCATCGCCCGTCGGATCCGTGCACGGTGCCCGCCCTCGACGGTGCGCCCGCGCCCGCCGCCCGTCTCGAGCGCCGCACCGCGGCCCAGCACCGCGTCGGTCAGCAGGCCCCGCAGGGGCTCGACGTCGTGCCGGGAGGCGAGGGGGCCGATCTGGGCCGAGCCGTCGGCCTCCGAGCGCGCCAGCCGGGCTGCGCGCAGTCCCTCGGTCCCGGGGCCGAGGCGCAGCCAATGGGCCTTCTCCGGGGAGAGCCCGTGGCGATTCGAGGGCGGTTTCTCGCGCGCGATGATCCGCAGCTCCCGCACGCGGGCTTCGGTGGGCGTGGCGCACTCGATGACCCGGATCGACTCCGCGCGGGGCAGCATGTCCAGCACCTTGCGTCGGGTCTCCGCGGCGGTGAAGTAGGTGCGCACCCGTGAGCGCAGGCTGCGGGAGGTGCCCACGTACAGCACCGCTCCCGAGCCGTCGAGGAACTGGTAGACCCCGGGCACCGCGGGAACGGCGTCGGCGAGGTGCTTCTTGCGCAGCTGCACGGGACTGGCCCGGCGGTGCGCCGTGCCGAGGTCCTCGAGGGTCGAGGCCCCGGCGGGGCCGAGCCGCTCGATGATCGCGTGGAGGACGTCGACGGTCGCCCGGGCATCCGAGAGCGCGCGGTGATCGGGCGTGATGCTCGCGCCGACGTGGCGGGCGAGGGTCGAGAGCTTGTGGTCGCGGACCTCGTCGCGGCGGAACACCGTGCGTGCCAGCGCGAGGGTGTCGAGCACCTGCGGGCGCGGCCACCCGATGTCGCAGGCCGCGGCCTGGGCGCGGAGGAACGAGATGTCGAAGCGGGCGTTGTGCGCGACCAGCGCGGCGTCCCCGGCGAAGTCCAGGAACATCGGCAGCACGACGCGGATCGGGGGCGCGCCCGCCACCGAGGCGTCCGTGATGCCGGTCAGCGACGCGATGTAGGCGGGGATCGGCCGTTCGGGGTCCACGAAGGTGCGGAACTCGCCGAGCACCTCACCGCCCTGCACCTTGACCGCGCCGATCTCGGTGATCGCATCGGCGCGCGGATCCGTGCCGGTGGTCTCGAGGTCCACGACCACCAGGGTGGCCTCCGCCAGCGGGGTGCCGAGGTCGTCGAAGCTCAGCTGACGGCGTGCGGACATGCCCGAAGCGTACGACGCGACCCCGACGACGGAGCGGGGCGACGCAGAGCGTGCGCCCGCCCGGCCGACGGGGCCGCGGTCCGGAGGGAGGGGCCGGCGGTCAGCTCGCGGGCCGCTGCCCCGAGTAGATCTTCTCGATGATCGGCGCCATGTCCTTGACCACGACGTTGCGCTTGAGCTTCAGCGACGGGGTGAGGTACCCGTTCTCCTCGGTGAAGTCCGAGTCGATGACCTCGAAGGCGCGGATCGACTCGGCGCGGGAGACGGACTGGTTCGCGCGGTCCACGACCGTCTGCAGCTCGGTGCGGACCGCCTCGTCCGCGGCCGCCTCGGCGACGGTCATGGCGGGCAGACCGTTGTTCTTCAGCCAGGTCCCCAGCATCTCCTCGTCCAGGGTGAGGATCGCGGCGACGAAGGGCTTCTGATCCCCGATCACCACGCACTGGCTGACCAGGGGGTGGGAGCGCAGCTGGTCCTCGAGCTGCGCGGGGGAGACGTTCTTGCCGCCCGCGGTGACGAGGACCTCCTTGCGGCGCCCCGTGATCGTGATGTTGCCGTTCTCGTCCAGGGAGCCGAGGTCCCCGGTGCGGAACCAGCCGTCGCGGAGGGACTCCGCGGTGGCCTCCTCGTTGTTGCGATAGCCCTTGAAGACCATCACGCCCTTGACCAGGATCTCGCCGTCCTCGTCGATCGCCACCGTGGATCCGGGCAGCGGCGGGCCGACGGTGCCGGGGCGGACGTCCCAGGGCAGGTTGACGCTGATCGGTGCGGTGGTCTCGGTGAGCCCGTAGCCCTCGAGGATCGTCACCCCGATGCCGCGGAAGAAGTGGGACAGGCGCGCCCCGAGCGGTGCTCCTCCGGAGACGGCCCAGCTCACCTGGCCGCCCATCGCCTCGCGCAGCTTCCCGTAGACCAGCTTGTCGAAGACGGCATGCTTGGCCTTCAGGGCGAAGGGGACCTTCCCGGCCGAGAGCGCGGTGGAGTAGTCGATCGCGGTGCGGGAGGCGGCGGAGAAGATCTTGCCCTTGCCGCCGGCGATCGCCTTGGCCTCGGCGCCGTTGTACACCTTCTCGAACACGCGCGGCACGGCGAGCAGGAAGGTCGGCTTGAACGCGGCCAGGTCGGGCAGCAGGTTCTTCGTGTCCGGGGTGAAGGCGGTGGTCACCGGCCAGGAGGCGGCGAGCACCGTGATCAGGCGGGCGAAGACATGCGCCATGGGCAGGAACATCAGCAGTCGCGAGCCCGGGGGGAGCACCTCCTGCCCCAGCAGGTTCAGAGCGCTGCGCGTGGTGTCCACGAAGTTCGCATGGGTCAGCTCGGCGCCCTTGGGACGTCCCGTGGTGCCCGAGGTGTAGATGATGGTCGCGACGTCCTCGAGCCGTCGGGAGGTGCGGCGCGCCTCGAGCTCCTCGTCGGTGATCTCGGCGCCGCGCCGCCGCAGCTCCTCGAGGATGCCGTCCTCGAGCACGCCGATGTGCTCGAGCCGAGGCAGATCCCCGCGCACGGACTCCACGTCCTCCTTGTGGCGCGTCGACTCGACCAGGACGAACTTCGCCGAGGCGTCGGAGGCGATCCACTGGATCTGGCTGGGGGAGGAGGTCTCGTAGATCGGCACGCTCACGCCGCCGGCCCACCACACGGCCCAGTCCGCGAGAGCCCACTCGTAGCGGGTGCGCGAGAGGATCGCGACCACGTCGCCGGACTCGACGCCCGAGGCGATCAGACCCTTGGCGAGATGCTTGACCTCCTCGATGAAGTCCGCGGTGCTCACCGCGGAGAACGAGCCGTCCTCCTGCGCGAGCTCGAAGATCGGGACCGAGGGGTTCTCTCGGAGCCTGCCGAGCAGGAGATCCGTCGTGTTCTCGTCCGGACGGCTCTCGTGCTGCGGGGGCGAGGTGAACTGCTTCATCGAATCTCCTTCGATCCGGCCGGGTGCGCGGAGCCGGTGAGCCGGGCACCTGCCCGGAAGCGCTGGTGGGGTCGGGCCGATTCTACGGCAGGCGAACCGTACGATGGGCCAGGACAGGCAGACGGACGTGGTCCCGTCGACGACACCGGGCCCGGCGCCCCGCACGGATCGGGACCACCACGGCGGACAGGAGCGGCATGCTCTCCATCGGAGTGGACATCGGCGGCACGAAGATCGCGGCCGGCGTGGTGGACGAGGGGGGAGAGATCATCGCCGCGACCACGCGCAGCACCCCAGCGACCGACGCCGCGCTGATCGAGGCGGCCGTGGCGGACGCGGTCGCCGAGCTGCGCTCCTCGCACGACGTGGTGGGGGTCGGGGTCGGAGCCGCGGGATTCGTGGGAGCGGATCGTCGCACCGTGAACTTCGCCGCGAACCTGGCCTGGCGCCGGCACCCGCTGGCCGAGGAGCTCGAGCGTCTCACCGGGCTGCCGGTCGTGGTGGAGAACGACGCCAACGCCGCGGGCTGGGCCGAGTACCGCTTCGGCGCCGCCACCGAGGCGGCGCACATGCTGATGGTCACCGTCGGCACCGGGCTCGGCGGCGCGGTCGTGATGGACGGACGGCTCGTGCGCGGCAGCGCCGGCTTCGCCGGCGAGATCGCCCACGTGACCGCGGTGCCGGACGGTCAGTGGTGCGGCTGCGGGCGTCGCGGCTGCCTCGAGCAGTACACCGCCGGAACGGCCCTGGTGCGCACCGCGAAGCGTCGCGCCTCGGCCGGGGACCCGTTGATGGGGCCGCTGGTGCAGGCGGCGGGGGGTGCCCGGAAGGAGATCGACGGGCCGCTGATCACGCGCCTCGCCCAGCAGGGCGACCCCGGCGCGCGGGCGCTGATCGCCGAGATCGGTCGCTGGCTCGGGACGGGCATGGCCTCGATCGCCACCCTGCTGGACCCCGAGGTGATCGTGGTCGGCGGCGGCGTCGCGGCCGCCGGGGACCTGCTGCTGGATCCGGCACGGGAGGCCTTCTCCGAGAACCTCACCGCCCGGGCGCACCGTCCGGTGGCCCCGTTCGTCGTGGCGAGCATGGGGAACCGGGCCGGGATCGTCGGCGCCGCGGACCTCGCACGCTAGACCTCCGCGCCGTCGTCACCGTCGTCGCGGGGCTCGCGCGGCGCGCGCAGCAGCAGCGAGACGATGCCGCCGAGCGCGGCGACGCCGCCCATCCAGCCGAGCACGGCCGGGAGCGACGGGGTCACGGTGACCACCAGCATCAGCACGAATCCCAGCAGCAGGGCGGTCCAGGACCACAGCGCCCCCTCCGACGGAGCGGGCAGGTCCGGGTCGGGCGGCTCGAAGTCCCCGTAGAGCGCCTCGTCGTCGTCCAGCTCCCGAGGTCCCACCGCGCCCCGCAGGCCGGCGGTGGGATCGGGCGCGCCGGCGGCGGGATGCGCCGCCCGGGAGCGTGCGATCGACTCCGGGCTCGGCGGCTCCGGCGGCGAGTCCGCGCTGAAGGACCACAGGGAGTCGTCGTCCGCGGGCTCGCCCGTGCCCCCGTCCTCCTGCCGGTCGCCCGGTCCGCGCGGTGCGGGAGCGGCGGGCTCCCGCGGGGCCTCGCCGGGTCGCAGCACCAGCCCCTCGCCCTCGAGCATGCGGGCGAACTCGGCGTCGACGTCGCGCGGGTCCGGGGTGTCCGGTGTCTGCCCTCGATCGGAGCTCATCGGCGACCTCCCGGTGCCGGGACGTGGGCGTCGAGGAAGCGGGCCGAGGTCTCGAACAGCAGCTCCGCGTCGTGGTCGAGCGTCGCCAGGTGGTGGCTGCGGGGCAGGGCGAGACGCTCGAGGGGGCCGCGCACCCCGGCGGCGACGACGTCGCTGTCGGTGGGAGGGACGGTGTGGTCCACGGCGGAGGTGGCCAGCAGGAGCGGCACCTCGACCGCGCCGAGCCCGGCCCGCGTGCGGGTGAAGAGTCGGCGCAGCTGCGCCACGGCCCGCACCGGGAGGCGCCCGTAGGCCTCCTCCTGCTCGCCGGGCCGGGCGATGTCGGAGCCGATCCCGGGCAGGGTCCGCACCACCGGGGCGATGAGACCGGCGACGCGCGCCGCCGGCGGGAGGGTCATGCCGGGATTCACCGCGACCACCGCGGCGATCCGCCCGTGCAGACGCGGATCCTGGGCGAGCGCGAGGGCGAGGGCGCCGCCCATCGACAGTCCGCCCACGGCGATGGGGCCCTGCTCGCAGGAGAGCTCGAGCGCGGCATCGCGCACCGCGCCGTACCAGTCCTGCCAGCGGGTCCCGGCCAGCTCCCGCTCGCTCGTGCCGTGGCCGGGCAGCAGCGGCAGCTCGACCTCCCAGCCGCGGGCGGCGTGGTCCTCGGCCCATGGCCGCAGGGACTGCGGCGAGCCGGTGAAGCCGTGGCACAGGAGCAGACCGCCGCGCGGGTTAGAGTGACCACGCGCGCGCCAGGGGCGGGACAGTTCGCTGAACGCCATGGGTACATGGTCGCATCCGCGCCCGCCAGGTTCATCCCGATCACGCTCCCCGGAGCTGACCACCCAGGAGTTCGCCCGTGCTGTACGAGATCGCCAAGCCTGTGGTCATGGCGGTGGTGCGTGCGCTGTGGAACCCGACCATCAGCGGCACCGAGAACATCCCCGAGACCGGAGCGGTCATCCTGGCCTCGAACCACCAGGCGTACTCCGACACCGTGTTCCTCCCCGGCCAGGTCCGTCGCAGCGTGCACTTCCTGGGGAAGTCGGACATCTTCTCGGGCCGCACCCCGCTGCACCGCGTGGTCGCCGCCGTCATGCGCGGGCTGCGCGTGATGCCCGTGGACCGCAGCGGCGGTCACGCCTCCCGCTCCGCGATCGAGGCCGGACTGGCCGTGCTCGAGGGGGGCGCGGTGCTGGGCATCTATCCCGAGGGGACGCGCAGCCCGGACGGCCGCCTGTACCGCGGGAAGACGGGCGTGGCGCGCTTCGCGATCGTCACCGGGGCTCCGATCGTCCCGGTCGCGATGATCGGGGCCTTCGAGGCGCAGGGGCGCCGGAGGGTCTTCCCGCATCGGCGCCCGCGCATCCATGCCGTCGTCGGCGAGCCGGTGGACGTCCGTCGGATCACGGAGGCGCACGCGGGGTCCGGCGAGGCGACGATCCTGCGGGCCGTGACGGACGAGGTGATGGAGAGGATCGGGGAGATCTCCGGCCAGGAGCGGGTCGACGAGTACGCGGCCGACGTGAAGCGACGGATGCGCGCCGCGGCGGGCGACACCGCCGGCCGCCCCGAGTCCGACGCGGCGGTGTGAGGCCTCGTGCGGGGCCCCGTGCGTGGCCTCGTGTGAGAGAACGCCCACCGGGATCCCTGCGCCGCGACCATCGGGACTGGCTACGCTGAGCGGGTGACTCAATTCAGCCCTGACGCCCCCGCACGCGCCCACGCCTTCACCCTGTCCTCGGCCGACGACGGCCTGGCGGCGCTGGGCGCCTGGCGCGAGTTCCCGCGGGTGCAGCAGCCGGTGTGGCCCGACACGGCCCATCTCGGGAGGGTCTTCGAGGACCTGCGCCAGGCGCCGCCGCTGGTCTTCGCCGGCGAGGTGGACGTGCTGCGCGAGCGTGTCGCCGCCGCGGCGCGCGGCGAGGCGTTCCTGCTGGCCGGTGGTGACTGCGCGGAGACCTTCGCCGACTCGACGGCCGATCGCATCCGCAACAAGATCCGCACCATCCTCCAGATGTCGGCCGTCCTCACCTACGGCGCCTCGCTCCCGGTGGTCAAGATGGGGCGCATGGCGGGCCAGTTCGCCAAGCCGCGCTCCTCGGACGAGGAGACCCGGGACGGGGTCACGCTGCCGACCTACCGCGGTGATGCCGTCAACGAGTTCGCCTTCACCCCCGACTCCCGGATCCCGGATCCCTCCCGCCTGTGGAGGACCTACACCACCAGCGCTTCGACGCTGAACCTCCTGCGCGCGTTCACCGGCGGCGGCTTCGCCGATCTGCGCGAGGTGCATTCCTGGAACCGCGGCTTCACCGCCGGTGCGGGCTATGACCGCTACGAGGAGCTGGCCGGACAGATCGACAAGGCCGTGCGGTTCATGGACGCCATCGGAGCGGACTTCGACGCCCTCAAGGTGGTCGAGTTCTACGCCTCGCACGAGGCGCTGCTGCTGGACTACGAGGAGGCGCTGGCGAGGATCGACTCCCGCACCGGGGAGATCTACGGCTGCTCGGGCCACTTCCTGTGGATCGGGGAGCGCACCCGTCAGCTCGACGGCGCGCACGTGGACTTCATGGCGCGCCTGCGCAACCCGATCGGGATCAAGCTCGGGCCCGACGCCTCCGTCGACGACGCCCTGCGCCTGATCGACCGGCTCGATCCCGAGCGGGAGCCGGGACGGCTCACCTTCATCACCCGCATGGGCGCCGGGAAGATCCGCGACCGCCTGCCGGCGCTGGTCGAAGGCGTGCGCGACTCCGGGGCCCAGGTCGCCTGGGTGACCGATCCGATGCACGGCAACACGATCACCTCGTCCAACGGCTACAAGACCCGACGCTTCGAGGACATCCTCGACGAGGTGGTCGGCTTCTTCGAGGTCCATCAGGGGCTGGGCACGATCCCGGCGGGCCTGCACATGGAGCTCACCGGCGACGACGTCACGGAGGTGCTCGGCGGATCCGGCGAGATCGACGAGGAAGGGCTCACCCGCCGCTACGAGACCCTCGTCGACCCGCGGCTGAACCACCAGCAGTCCCTCGAGCTGGCCTTCCTGGTCTCGGAGATGCTCTCGCGGCGCTGAGGCGCCCGGCCTCCCTCGCCGCCCGGGAGGGCTCCGCTCAGAACACCTTGAGGGTGACGGTGGAGCCCTTCTCGAGATCCTCGCCGGCCGTCGCGGACTGCTCGTAGACCAGGCCGAAGACGGGGTCGCCCTTGTCATGGACGACCTCGACCGCGAAGCCGGCGGACTCGAGGGCCGCCCGGGCCTCGTCCTCGGGCTTGCGGAACACGTCGGGCACCGCGACCATCTCGGGCCCGAGCGAGGTGACCAGGTGGACGGAGTCCCCGCGGAACAGCGACCCGGAGGCGGGGGACTGGGAGATGACGGCGCCGCGGGGGACGCTGCTCGAATGCGCCTGCTCGCTCGTGACCTGGAACCCTGCGCTCTCGAGAGCGGAGCGGGCGTCGCTTCCGCCGCGTCCCGTCTGGTCGGGGACGGCGAGCGGCTGGCGGCCCTGCGAAACGACCACGTGCACCTCGCCGCCCGCGGGGAGGGCCTCGGCGGCGGCCGACTGCGAGATGATCTCGCCCTCGGGCACCGTCTCGGAGTACTCGGGATCGTCCTCGATGAGATCGAGCCCCAGGTCCTCGACCTCGGAGCGCGCGGTCTCGAAGTCGACGCCCTCGAGCTGCGGGACGGGGAAGGTCTGCTCGCCCTTGGAGACGACCATGTGGATGCCGGTCCCCTTCTTCACCGTCGACCCGGTGGACGGCGACGCGGCGATGACATGCCCGGCGGGGACGCCGTCGTCGAAGCGCTCCTCGGTGGTGACGGAGAGGTCCGCCGCGGTCAGCGCCGCCTCGGCGTCGGCGAACGGGGTGCCCGTGACCAGCGGGACGGTGCGGTCCGCGCCAGGCCCGGTGTTCAGGTACCAGTCGCCGCCGGTCCAGGCGCCCGCGACGAGCGCGGCGGCCAGGCTCAGCGCGGCCAGGAGCGCCATCGGCCGCGAGCGGCGGCGAGTGCCCTGGGGAAGATGCCGGCCGCGCGGGGTGCGGGGAGCGCGCAGCACCACCAGGCGCGACTCCTCGCCGTCCCGGTCGTCGTCGGGAGCTCCGGACGTCCCGCCAGCGCCCCTGCCCGCCGCGCCGCTCGCGGCCGCGGCGTCGGCCGGCTCGTCCCCGTCGGCCTCCGCAGGGTCGACCTCCGCAGCCCCGGACCCCCTGGGTCCCTCGGACCCCCCGGACGCGAACCCCTGGACCTCCGCCCCGGTGGCCCAGGCATCGGCCTCGATCATCGCGGGGGAGTCCTCGGCATCGATCGCGCCGGCGAGCAGCGCGGAGGGGAAGGCGCGGGGCCCGTGCCCGAGCTCGGCGGCGACCTCGTCGAGGGTCGCGGTCATCCTCGGCACGTCGGAGGTGTCGTCGTCCTCGCGAGGCTGCGGCCGCGCCTCGAGCACCGACTCGGGGAGCGTCGCGGCGAGCTCCCTCACCGCGCGCAGCAGATCCGCGGCGGAGGCGGGACGCTGCTCCACAGGCCTCGCCGCCGCCCAGGTCACGAGCGAGTCGAGGGCGCGGGGCACACCCGAGACGAGGGTCGACGGGGCGGGGATGTCCTCGTGGACGTGCTGGAAGGCGACATGCACGGGCTGCTCGCCGAGGAAGGGCTGGCGGCCGGTGAGCATCTCGAACAGGACCACGCCGAGCGAGTACAGATCGCTGCGCTCGTCGGACTCCCCGCGGGTGACGACCTCCGGGCTGATGTAGGCGACGGTCCCGAGCAGGGAGGCGCTCGCGGAGGAGTTCGTGGAGCCGACCGCGCGGGCGAGCCCGAAGTCGGCGACCTTCACCACGTCATGGTGGTCGATGAGGATGTTCTCGGGCTTGATGTCGCGATGGACGATCCCCGCCCCATGGGCCGCGACCAGGGCTTCCAGCACCTGCGCCGTGATCGCGAGGGTCTCGCGCACGGTGAGGCGCTCCTGCTCGACGATCCGAGCCCGCAGCGTCTCGCCCTCGACGAGCTCCATCGCCAGGTAGATGCGGTCCTCGTCCTCGCCCTGGTCGAACACGCCGACCACGTTGCGGTGGGCGAGCCGGGCCGCGGCGCGCGCCTCACGACCGAAGCGGCGCCGGAAGTCCTCGTCCATCGCGAGGTGCGGGTGCATGATCTTCAGGGCCACGACCCGGTCCAGCCGCTGATCGTGTCCGCGATGCACGGTCGCCATTCCGCCGCGCGCGATCGGCCCCTCGACCCGATACCGGTCGTCGAGGAGCAGGCTGATGCCGGGGGAAGTCGACGTCGCCGCGCTCACGAGGCCAATCTAGGGTCACGGTCGCCCGGGATGCGGCACCGACACACGGGCGGATCGTGGCGGAAGTGTGAGGTGCGACCAGCCACGGCGGTCCTCGGCGCGCCCGTCGGGTGCGCGCAGGAGCCCTGCCGTGGCACCCTGGTCCCGTGAACGACCTCGACACCCTCATCACCGACTGGCTCACCCTCCCGGACGTCGCCGAGCGACTGGACGTGGAGGTCTCCCGGGTGCGGCGCCTCGTGGAGGAGGGGCACCTGATCGCGATCCGTCGCGGCGAGCCCGTGGTCCGCATGGTCCCGGCCCAGTTCCTGGGCGAGGACGGGATCATCCCGCATCTCGCCGGCACCATCACGATCCTGCGGGACGGAGGGTGGTCCGACGCGGAGCTGCTGGAGTGGCTCTTCACGGAGGATCCGTCCCTGCCGGGTCGCCCCGTCGACCAGCTGCGCCGGGGACAGCGCGGAGAGGTGCGTCGACGGGCGCTCGCCCTCGCGCTCTGACGTCGCCGCGCCGATCACGCCGCCCCGACACCGGGCCTGATCCCGGCGCCCGTCGCCGAGCCCGCGACGGTTCAGGCGGGCAGCGACCCCACGTCGGTCGCGAGGTCGGCGAGCGCGCCGAGCCCGTCGCGCCCCGTCGCGCCCAGTCCGGGAGCGGCCACGAGGAGATCGCGCCCGCGAGCTGCGCGGTCGCGGACCTCCTGGGCCACCGAGGCCACGGCCCCGGTGGAGAGCATCAGGGCATGCACCTCGGCGATCTCCGCGTCCGTGGACCCGGCCCGCCCCACCACCCGCTCGAGCAGCGAGCGGCCCTCCTCGTCGGACGCCGCCTCGGTCCGCGCCAGCAGCACCGTGCGCTTCCCCTCCACGATGTCCCCGCCGATGGGCTTGCCGGTCTCGTCCTGGTCGCCGATCACGCTGAGCAGGTCGTCCCGCAGCTGGAAGGCGGTGCCGACCTCGATCGCCCAGGCGGAGAGAGCCTCGAGGGCGGGCTCGGACGCGCCCATCAGCGCCGCGCCGATCCGCACCGGTCGCAGCACGGTGTAGGGGACGGTCTTCCAGCGGATCACGGACAGCGCCGCCTGCTCGGCATCGGCGGCGGAGGCGAACCCGCCGGCCTGGTGCAGGATGTCGAGGAACTGGCCCGACATCACCTCGGTGCGCAGCGCGTCGAACTCCCGCCGGGCCCCGGAGACGCCCTCGGCGCCGCCGCCGACGGCCGCGGCGATCTGCTCGGCCCAGCTGAGCGCGAGGTCGCCGAGCACGATCGCGACCGCGGTGCCGTAGTCCTCGGGGGACCCGGCGAGGTCACCGTGGCGGTGGTCGCTCTCGGCCTGCACATGGAGGGCGGGTCGCCCGCGCCGCACGGGGGAGTGGTCGATCACGTCGTCATGCATCAGGGCCGCGGCCTGCACGAGCTCGATCGCGGCCCCGCAGCGGGCCAGGGCCTCGAGCTCCCCCTCGTCGGGCTCCCGTCCCAGCGCCGCCACCCCGCCCCAGAAGCAGAATCGCGGGCGCAGGAGCTTGCCGCCCTCGAGATACCCGTGCAGGGCGTCGACGAGCCCCGCGGTCTCCGGGGAGATCTCCTCGAGCAGGCGTCGGCGCGCGGCGAGCTCGTCCCGGGTGATCTCGGCGACCCGCTCGACCAGGCGTGCGTCGAGGTCGTGCAGGCTCTCGTCGAGCGGCAGGATGTCGGAGGAGGGCATCGGAGGCGGGTCCTTTCTCGGGAGCTGCCCGATCCTCCCATGCCCGCCTGAGCGGTCCGACCGTTCCTCCACACGCCCCCTGCGTCCCCAGGATCGGCGCTCGCACCCCGCGCCGGCGCCGCATCGACGAGGGTCTCGTCCATGACGACGAACACCACGCCCGCCGATCACGGTCGCCACCTCCTCGCCGCGCCGGACCCCGCAGAGCTCCTCGCCCAGGCGCGCCTGAGCCTGCGGGAGATCCCCTCCGACTGCCTGCTCCTCGCCGGGGGCGGAGGGCCCGCCACGGCGCCCATGCTCACCCGCTCCTCCCTCGCCGACCTGCTGGGTCCGCACGGCGGGGAGGACCTGGCACGCCATCTCGCCCTGATGAGCGCACAGGGCAGCGCCTCCGGCCATGCCCTGATCGTGCTCGGCGACGGACACCAGTCTCTGCTGGGACCGGTCGTGCACGACGTGCTGCGGCGCGCTGGGGAGCTGCTGTGCGCGGCGGTCGACGCCCAGGACCCCTCGGCGGGGTCGGGTCCCTTCGAGCTGTTGAGCATCCGTGGCGCCGCGGCCGGATGCTGCTGGGAGATCGAGCGCCCGCCCTCGCCCGCCGGGGGCGGCGAGCTGCGCCTGTCCCGGACCGCCGCCCTGCGGGAGTTCACCGACACCCGCGCGGCAGCCTCGGCGGTCCTCGACGGGCATCAGATGCCGCGCTGCGAGGACGAGCAGGAGGACCTGCTCGAGATCGGCAGACGCCTGGAGGTCCCGGCGGCGGACCTCGCCTCCTCGGCGGACCCTGGTGAGCTCTTCGCCCTCGCTCGCGCCGTGCTCGACGCCCTTCTCGCCCCCGCCGGGACGCTCGGCGAGCGGGATCGGATGACGAAGTGTGAACAGGTCGCAGCCCTGCTCTCGGCCGTCGCGGTCGATCGCCTCCACTGGGATCTCCTCGCCCGCTGCGTCGAGCACGACGGGGAGCGCACCATCGAACGGGAGACGCTCCTGCAGCAGCTCGTGAGCGATCCGCGATGGAGGCCGCATGCGGACGTCTGCGCAGGTGGGAGCTGGTACATCGGCCTCGAGAGGCTCCGTGTCGTCGCCGCCGGCGCGATGGAGCGGGCCGCCGTCCCCGAGCGCAGCACCGCGCGCTCCGCCTGGCGGGCCCTGACCACGCTGCTGGTGCTCCTGGCGTGGTGGAACCACCGCTTCGCCACCGCCGGACGCCTCGTCGACGAGCTCCGGGAGCGAGAGCCGGAGTCGACTCTGGCACCCTTGCTCTCACGGATGACCGACACGCCGATCTTCCCTGCCTGGTGGCCCGGCGCCTGATCCAGGGCCCAGCACCGGCTCAGCGCTGCCGCGCCGCCGGAACGCAGGGGAGGACCTCGAAGGAGCAGCACCGATGACCGTTCTCGGAGAGCACCGCGGCGTCGGTGCGGACCGTGCCCTCCCTGTCGCGGGCGGCGCCTGGCAGCCGGCGCACGGGGCCGGGGACCGCCGGTTCGCACAGCTCGGCGCGCTCGAGCTCGAGAGCGGTGCGGTGCTCGAGGACGTCACCGTCGCCTACGAGACCTGGGGCCGCCTCGACGAGGACGGCGGCAACGCCGTGCTCGTGCTGCATGCGCTCACCGGGGACTCGCACGTGCGCGGACCCGCGAGCGCAGCACATCCGAGCGCGGGCTGGTGGGAGGAGATGGTCGGGCCGGGCCGCCCGATCGACACCGACCGCTTCCACGTGATCGCCCCCAACGTCCTCGGCGGCTGTCAGGGCACCACCGGGCCCAGCTCCCCGGCGCCCGACGGGCGCCCCTACGGCTCGCGCTTCCCTGCGATCACCACCCGGGACCAGGTGGCCGCGGAGCGTCGTCTGCGCGAGCTGCTCGGCATCCGGCGCTGGGCGCTCGTCATCGGCGGCTCGATGGGAGGGATGCGTGCGATCGAATGGGGGGTCTCGCATCCTGCGGAGGTGGAGAGACTGGGGGTCATCGCCTCCTCGGCCCGGGCGACGGCGGACCAGATCGCCTGGAACGGCGCGCAGATCGCCGCCATCGAGCTGGACCCCGGCTTCCGGGGAGGGGACTACTACGACAGCGGGCGGGAGGGCGGTCCGAGCGCCGGCCTGGGCATCGCCCGTCGGATCGCGCACACCACGTACCGCACGGCGGCCGAGCTCCAGGACCGCTTCGCGAACCGGCCGCAGGGCAGGGAGGATCCCTTCGACGGTCGCGGTCGTCACCAGGTGACCAGCTACCTCGACCACCACGCGGTCAAGCTCGCGCGACGTTTCGACGCGAACTCCTATCTCGCCCTCGCCCGCTCGATGAGCACCCACGACGTCGGCCGCGGCCGCGGCGGCACGGCCGCCGCCCTGCATCGGGTGACGGCGCGGACCCTGGTGGTCGCGATCGACTCCGACCGGCTGTTCCCGCCCGACCTCGTCGAGGAGGTCGCCCGGCACGTCCCGAGGGCGGAGTTCCACCTCGCCGCCTCGCCGATCGGGCACGACGCCTTCCTGCTCGCCCACCCGGGTCTCGAGGAGTGGATCGGCACCCTGATGGGCGACTAGGCTGACTCCCGCGAGCACGCCGCACCGCAGGGACGGTGCGGGAATCGTGAGCCCGCCGCACAGTGAGGAGACGTCGCATGACCATCGTCGTGGGGTACTCCCCGTCCGGGCAGGGCCGCGCCGCACTGCGCGCCGCCCTCCGCTACGCCGGACGCTCCGGGGAAGGGCTGGCGATCGCCTCCCACCAGTACAACGATCCGGAACGCGGGATGACCGCGGCCTCCGAGCAGGAGGTGCGCGCCGAGCTCGAGTCCGCCGGCGTGCGCTGCGGGGAGGTCACCGTCCACAGCAGCCCGGAGCGGGACATCGGCGAGTTCGTGCTCTCGCTCGTGGACGAGGTGGAGGCGAGCCTGGTGGTGATCGGCCTGCGTCGCAAGCCGCCCATCGGCAAGCTGAACCTGGGCGCCTCCGCGCGTCGTGTCGTGCTCGGCGCCCCGTGCCCCGTGCTCGCTGTCAAGGACGACCAGGGCGCCGGCCGGGACGGCCTCGTCACGAGCTCCTGAACGGCTGGGAATAAACCCTCCTGGCGGGCGTTATACTCGACAGGCTTGACGGCACCGTGCCTTCGTGCGCCGTGATACCGGGCGGATCCCGGGTCCGCGCACGGGACGGAGACCGCGAGCCGCGCCGAGAAGACCGATCGCCCGAGTGTGGCGGACCGCCCGCACCGGGCCGCCGCCGGAAGAAGGAACTCTGTGACCTCCTCCAGAACTGCTGAGACCTCGCCCCAGGCGAAGAGCTCGACCCGAGCCGCGGCCACGACGGCGGCGGAGAGCACCGAGGCCGTCGAGGCCGAGACCCCCGAGACCGGGACGACGACCGCCTCGAAGAGCTCTGCCAAGAAGGCCGCCGCGAAGAAGGCCCCGGCGCGGAAGGCCGCACCCCGCAAGACCGCCGCGAAGAAGGCCGCGGGCGCCTCCAAGGACACCGAGGCCGAGGCCGACGCCGACGCCGAGGAGGAGACCGAGGACTCCGAGGCCACCGAGACCAAGAAGACCGAGTCCACGACCGACGCGAAGGTCGAGGCCTCGGGCGGCTTCGTCTTCAACGCCGCCGAGGACGACGCCCCCGCCCAGCAGGTCGTCACCGCGGGCGCCACCGCGGATCCGGTCAAGGACTACCTCAAGCAGATCGGCAAGGTCGCTCTGCTCAACGCCGCCCAGGAGGTCGAGCTCGCCGAGCGCATCGAGGCCGGTCTCTACGCGGAGCAGAAGCTCAAGGGCGATGAGTCCTCCCGGGACAAGAACGGCCGCCTCACCAAGGCCGGCCGTGAGCTGACGATGATCGCGGATGACGGCCGTGCCGCCAAGGATCACCTGCTCGAGGCCAACCTGCGCCTGGTGGTCTCCCTGGCCAAGCGCTACACCGGGCGCGGCATGCTGTTCCTGGACCTGATCCAGGAGGGCAACCTGGGTCTGATCCGTGCGGTCGAGAAGTTCGACTACGCCAAGGGCTACAAGTTCTCCACCTACGCCACCTGGTGGATCCGTCAGGCCATCACGCGCGCCATGGCGGACCAGGCCCGCACCATCCGCATCCCGGTGCACATGGTCGAGGTCATCAACAAGCTCGCCCGCGTCCAGCGGCAGATGCTGCAGGACCTGGGTCGCGAGCCCACCCCGGAGGAGCTCGCCAAGGAGCTCGACATGACCCCCGAGAAGGTCGTCGAGGTCCAGAAGTACGGCCGCGAGCCGATCTCCCTGCACACCCCGCTGGGCGAGGACGGCGACAGCGAGTTCGGCGACCTCATCGAGGACTCCGAGGCCGTCGTCCCCGCGGACGCCGTGAGCTTCACGCTGCTCCAGGAGCAGCTGCACTCGGTGCTGGACACCCTCTCGGAGCGTGAGGCCGGGGTGGTCTCCATGCGCTTCGGGCTCGAGGACGGACAGCCCAAGACGCTCGACGAGATCGGCAAGGTCTACGGCGTCACCCGCGAGCGGATCCGCCAGATCGAGTCCAAGACCATGTCGAAGCTGCGCCACCCCTCGCGCTCGCAGGTCCTGCGGGACTACCTCGACTGAGGTGACTCACCGCAGTGCGCTGACCGACGGCGCCGGTGCCCCGGGGACGGGGGCCGGCGCCGTCGGCGTGCACCCTGTGGTCGTCCACCGGGTGGGGCCCGAGGACTGGGTCTCCCACCGGGACCTGCGCCTGGCGATGCTGCGGGCGGACCCGGACGCCTTCTGGGCGCGGGCCGACGAGATCGCCGCCTGGGACGAGCAGCGGTGTCGGAGCGACGCCGCAGGACCTCGTCTGCACCTCCAGGCGCGTCGCGGGGGCGAGGTGCTGGGAGGGATCGGTCTGCTGCCCGAGGGGTACACCCCGCAGGTGCCGATCCCCGAGGACTGCGTGCACCTGGTCTCGATGTGGGTGCGCCCCACGTCCCGCGGTCAGGGGATCTCCGACCGGCTGCTCGACGCGGCCGCCGAGCTGGCTCTCGAGCTGGGTCGGCCCCGTCTGCTGCTGGACGTCGACGCGCGCAACCTCCCGGCCCAGCGGTTCTACGGCCGGCGCGGGTTCCGGCCCACCGGTGTCACCGACCCCCGTGACGGCACCGACAGCCACTGGGTCGAGCACGAGGCCGCGGCCCGGGAGCTGATCGGCCCCGGGGGCTGATCGGATGTGAGGCACCGCACCGCACCCGGTGGCCCTGGCCACGCAGCTGCGCCCCACCGATCGCCCCGTCGTCGTGTTCGACTTCGACGGCACCGTGTGCCTGGGCGACGGTCCGGTGCTCGCCTATGCGCAGGAGGCGTTCGCAGGCATGCCCGCGGACGCGGCCGACGCGGCGCAGGAGGCCTTCGAGCGGTGGATGAGCGGGGACCGTGCCGCCGCCCCGGACGCCCCCGACGCCTACGTCGCCCTGGCCGCGATCGCCCGACCCGTGCTCGGCGAGGACCTGCACCTGGCCTACCTCGCCTCCCGTGAGCGCCTCCGCCGTGACCCGCTCGGCATCCACCCGCCCGAGGGGCTCGGCGCGCTCCTGGACGACCTGGGCGCGGAGGGATGCGCGCGCGTGCTGCTGACGAACTCGCCCGCGGTCGGCATGGAGGAGGCCCTCGACGCGCTCGGGGTCCGGGACCGCTTCGACCAGATCGTCATCCAGGGGCGCAAGCGCCGGCTGATGGAGCACCACCTCCTCACCGTGCTGGGCGGGCAGGACCCTCGCCGCCTGGTCTCGGTCGGGGACAACCTCGTCAACGACGTCTCGCCCGCTCTCCGGATCGGGGCCCGCGGCCTGCTGATCACGGGCGCCTGGGGGAGCTCCGACGTGACGGGCACGGTGCACGGCGCGCAGCTCGCCCCCACCCTCGCCGAGCACGCTCCCGCGCTGCGGGACTTCGCACAGATGCACTGCTGACGGGACGTCGCCGCCGGTGACGGCCTCGTGCCGGCGGCACCCGCTCCGCCTCGGCAGCAGCTGCCCGGCATCCCTCGAGACATCCCGCGGGCACGAGAGCCGTGCACGACGACGCGGGGGCACCCACCGATCGGTGGATGCCCCCGCGACGGCCTGCCTCCGGGCAGGTCACGTGTGCATGTCAGTCCTCGACCGGCTCCGGCTTGAGGTGGAGTCGCTCGGTCTCGTCGATGACCTCGGCGGCGACGCCCTGGAGGGCGTCCTGATGCGCACGGGCGTGGTGCCCGCAGAACATCAGCTCGCCGCCGGCCTCGAGGAGCACCTTGACGTACGCCTGAGCACCGCAGCGGTCGCAGCGGTCGTGTGCCGTGAGCCGGGGGGCTTCGAGAGTGAGGTTCATGTGGTCATTTCTAGCATCGCGGACCCGGTCGGGGGGAGCCTCCGGACCGCGGGTTCGCTGGCGGCGCAACACCCTGTGAGCCGCGCCCCTGCCCGCTCGCGGCAGGAGCGGGATGAGCGGGACGCCACGGGACCAATGCCGGGCTCAGGGCTCCGCGCCCCGTAGGATCGCGAGCGTGTCCACCACCAGCGCAGCCAAGAAGTCCGCCTACGACGCCCGCAACCTCCAGGTCCTCGAGGGCCTGGAGGCGGTCCGCAAGCGTCCCGGCATGTACATCGGCTCGACGGACTCCCGGGGCCTCATGCACTGCCTCTGGGAGATCCTCGACAACGCGGTCGACGAGGCCCTCGGCGGTCACGGCGAGTCGATCGCGGTGATCCTCCACCCCGACCACTCCGTGGAGGTGCGCGACACCGGTCGCGGCGTCCCGGTGGACGTCGAGCCCCGCACGGGCCTGACCGGCGTCGAGGTCGTCTACACCAAGCTCCACGCCGGTGGGAAGTTCGGCGGCGGCTCCTATGCCGCCTCCGGCGGTCTGCACGGCGTGGGGGCGAGCGTCGTCAACGCCCTGTCCGGGCGGCTCGACGTCGAGGTGGATCGCGCCGGGAAGACGTATGCCATGAGCTTCCAGCGCGGCAAGCCCGGCGAGTTCGCGGACACCGACGGCCCGGATCCGCAGTCCCCGTTCACCCCGGTCGCCGGGCCCGCGGAGCTGCGTGTGGTCGGGAAGGCCAAGCGGGGCGTGACGGGCACCCGGGTGCGCTACTGGGCCGATCCGCAGATCTTCGTCAAGGGATCGCACTTCTCGCTCGACGACCTCACCCGCCGCTCCCGGCAGACCGCGTTCCTGGTCCCCGGGCTGCAGCTGTCCGTGACCGACCTTCGCCCCGAGGCGAACCCGGACCTGCCGGCGACCCGCAGCTTCAAGTACGACGGCGGGATCGGGGAGTTCGTCGAGTACCTCGCCCAGGACGAGCGGATCACCGACGTGATCCGCCTGCAGGGCTCCGGCGCGTACACCGAGACGATCCCCGTCCTGGACCGCAACGGGCACATGGTCTCGACCGACGTGGATCGCAGCTGCGAGGTCGACATCGCCCTGCGCTGGGGGGCGGACTACGACTCGACCGTGCGCTCCTTCGTGAACATCGTGGCCACCCCCAAGGGCGGCACCCACGTGACCGGCTTCGAACAGGCGCTGCTCAGGACGATGCGCAAGCAGGTCGAGAACCAGGCACGACGGGTGAAGTTCAACGCCAAGAACGAGAAGATCGAGAAGGACGACGCGCTCGCGGGCCTCACCGCCGTGGTGAGCGTGCGCATCGACGAACCGCAGTTCGAGGGCCAGACCAAGGAGGTCCTCGGCACCCCGGCGATCCGCCAGATCGTCGCCAAGGTGGTCGAGGAGCGTCTCACCGAGTTCCTCAGCTCCTCCAAGAAGGGCGAGAAGGAGCAGGCGGCGCTGGTCATCGACAAGGTGGTCTCCGAGATGCGGGCCCGCATCGCCGCACGCATGCACAAGGAGGTCTCGCGTCGCAAGAACGCTCTGGAGTCCTCGACCATGCCGACCAAGCTCGCCGACTGCCGCACCCACGACCTCGAGCGCTCCGAGCTCTTCCTCGTCGAGGGCGACAGCGCGCTCGGCACCGCGAAGAACGCCCGCTCCTCGGAGTACCAGGCGCTGCTGCCGCTGCGCGGCAAGATCCTCAACGTCCAGAAGGCGTCCATCACGGACATGCTGAAGAACGCCGAGTGCGCGAACATCATCCAGGTGATCGGTGCCGGCTCCGGGCGCACCTTCGACCTCGACGCCTCGCGCTACGGCAAGATCATCATGATGACCGACGCCGACGTCGACGGCGCACACATCCGCACCCTGCTGCTGACCCTCTTCCACCGGTACATGCGCCCGCTGGTCGAGGCCGGCCGCGTCTACGCCGCGGTGCCGCCGCTGCACCGGGTGGAGATCATCCACGGCGGATCGAAGAAGAACGAGCTGGTCTACACCTACTCCGAGGCGGAGCTGCTGAAGCTGCTGAAGAGCCTCGAGCGGCGCGGCAAGCGCTACAAGGAGCCGATCCAGCGCTACAAGGGACTGGGGGAGATGGACGCCGACCAGCTCGCGGACACCACCATGGATCCACGCCATCGCACCCTGCGCCGGGTCCGGATCGAGGACGCAGAGGCGGCGAGCGCCGTCTTCGAGCTGCTGATGGGCTCCGAGGTCGCGCCGCGCAAGCAGTTCATCATCGAAGGGGCCGAAGAACTCGACCTGGAGAGGATCGACGCATGAGCGTCGCCGTCCGTGTGATCCCCTGCCTCGACGTCGACGCGGGACGCGTCGTCAAGGGCGTGAACTTCAAGGACCTGAGGGACGCCGGCGATCCCGTCGAGCTCGCAGCCCGCTACGGGGCCGAGGGCGCGGACGAGCTCACGTTCCTCGACGTCACCGCCTCCTCCGGGGGGCGCGAGACCATGATCGAGGTGGTGCGCGCCGCCGCCGAGCAGATCTTCATCCCGCTGACCGTCGGCGGCGGCGTGCGCTCGGCGGCCGATGTGGACCAGCTGCTGCGGGCAGGCGCGGACAAGTGCGGGGTGAACACCGCCGCGATCGCCCGCCCCGAGGTGATCAGCGAGATCTCCCGCCGCTTCGGGAACCAGGTGCTGGTGCTCTCGATCGACGCCCGCCGCGTGACCGACGAGACGCCGGAGGGCACTGCCCGGAAGGGCTCCGGGATCGAGGTCACCACCCACGGCGGTCGCCGCGGCACCGGCATCGACGCGATCGCGTGGATCCGTGAGGTCACCGAGCGGGGGGCCGGGGAGATCCTGCTGAACTCGATGGACGCCGACGGCACCGAGCGGGGCTTCGACCTCGAGCTGATCCACCTGGCGCGGGAGGCGACGAACCTGCCTCTGATCGCCTCCGGCGGCGCCGGGACGCCCGAGCACTTCGCGCCGGCGGTGCACGCCGGGGCGGACGCCGTGCTCGCCGCGAGCGTGTTCCACTTCCAGCAGATGACGATCGGCGAGGCGAAGGCCGCGATGGCGGCCGACGGGATCACCGTGCGGTGACTGCACCGCTGTCGGTGGCCGTGCGCACGGCGGTCAGGTGCGCGTGCCGCTGGTGGGGCCCTCCATGCACCGCATCAGGGGTGGTTCCCCGCGCTCACGGGGGACCGTGACCGCGGGGGGCCACGAGGGTGGTCGGCTGCGGGATGGGCACCAGCATCGAGGGAGCGTGCGCGCAGCTCCCGCGATGCTGGTGACGGTGGACCCGGCGGGTGCCGACGACGGCTCCGCGCTCACCGCAGCTGGGTGAGGCCGGCGGCGAACAGCGCACGCTGCACGACCAGCTCGTGCTCGTCCCGGGCCTGCTGGGCGGTGTGCTCGAGGCGGATCTGCTCGGCGGCGCGCTCCCGTCGTGCCTGTCGGAGTGCGCGGCGTCGGGCGCGCCGGGGGTGTCGGGCGCGCCGCGTCGCATCGTCCGTGCGCTCGTCGGCGAACTGGGGCGGGCGCTGCTCGGCGTCGGTGGTCGGTAGACGGGTCTCGAGGATCGGGCCGGTGGACATGGAGGAACTCCTGGGGAGGTGGGTGATCGGGTCTCCGCACCGTGCGGGCGGCGGAGGTCCGCGACGTGCGCGGGCGAGCGCGCCCGATGCGCGCGGTGTGCGCGCCGGGGCGTGGGCGGGATTGCCGCGAGGGCGGCGAACCGTGGGCGTCAGGCGTCGGTGCGCTGATCGCGCACGGCGGTGTGCGGGGCGGGCTGCGGCGTCAGCGGGCCGTGAGGCCGTCGGCGGCGGCGGGACGGTGATCCCCGCCGTCCGTGCGCTGCATCGCGGTTCTCCCGAGATGCCGGAGCGGGGACGCAGGCCCGCCGGACGACGACGCGGCCGGCTGTGCCGGGGTCGTGGTCGGGCTCGTGTGCATCTCCATGGGGACAGTCGACCACTCGGGTGCTCTCGCGCACAACCGAATATCCGGCGGCGACGACGAGGACCCGGTCGCCCCGACAGGGCGGCCGGGTCCGGGCTGCGTCCGGGCGGGGGACGCGCTGTGCGGAGCCGGCCTCAGCGCTCGATGCGGTAGGTGACCCCGAGGCGGTGGGACTGCCCGGGCTCGAGAGCCACGAAGCCGTCCTTCGCGACCGCCGGCTCGATGCACACGAACTGCGGCCAGGCCTCGTCGGGGATGTCCGCCATCCCCGACGCGAGCGTGTCCCAGGGATTCCACACGACGGTCCTCGTGGTGCCGCGCGGGGCGGAGACGATCCGCCGACCGGTGGCCTCGTCCTGGACCGTCACCTCTCCGGCGGCGTCGACGACGCGGTCCGTGGAGGCTGTCAGACGCAGCGGCTCCGCCGGCAGCACGTCCGGGGTCAGGCCGCGGGTGTTGTCCAGGCAGTCCGCGCCCTCGAGCCCATGGATCGCGATCTCGCGCACGTCGCCGACGGCGAGATAGGTGTGCAGCGCAGCCTCGAGCTCGAGCGGCGTCGCCGCGGCCGTGACGGTGAGGTCCACCGACAGCTCGGCGCCGATCCGCAGGTCGAGGGTCGCGGTCAGCGCCGCGGCGTCCTCCGGGGTGCGCAGAGTGAGCAGGACGTCCTCACCTTCGCGCCCGGCACCGACCAGGTCCCAGCGCACGGTGCGCAGCCAGCCGTGCTTGACGGGCATGGTCCCGTCCCGTCCCGGCCCGAACCAGGGACCGATCAGCGGGATGCCGCCGCGGATCGCCGTCCCCGGGCCGAAGGCGCTCTGCGGGCTCAGCCACAGCAGGTCCGTCTCCCCGGTCGGCGCGTAGCTGGTCAGCTGCGCACCGTCGAGGAGCAGCTCCGCCGTGGCCGCCGAGGTCCGGACCTGCAGGGCATCGACCCCGTGGGCCCGAGCGGCGCGGACGCCCTCGGGCAGCGGGACGGTGGATGCGGGGGAGTCGGCGCTCGCGGAGTTCATGGGCTCATCGTCCCACGGCATCCGGTGCCTGCCGCGGCGCCGGTCAGGCGACCGCGGCGATCGGCACCGCGACCGGCGTGCCGGAGCCGTCCCGGCGCCCGGTGGGCTCGGGGAGGTCGATCGGCTGACCCGCCTCGGAGCAGGCGCGGGCCGGATGGGGCACCACCCAGGCACCGATCAGGGCGTCCTCGCCGCGCAGGAAGCGGTGACAGCGCATCCCGGCGGTCGCGCGCCCCTTGGCCGGGAACTCGGTCAGCGCGGTGACCTTGAGGGAGCCGGTCTGCAGCAGCGGAAGGGTCGCGGAGCTGCCCGCGACGGTCACGACCTCCGCCGGGGCCGTCACGTCGATCACGCCGAAGCTGAGCACCTCGGCGCCGTCGGCCAGCTTGATGCCCGCCACCCCGCCGGCGCCGCGGCCCTGGGGGCGCACGCCCGAGGAGGGGAAGTGCAGCAGCTGCGCATCGGTGGTGATGAACGCGAGGTCGAGGTCCTCGTCCTGCTCGAGGTCGACCGCCCCGACCACCGCGTCGCCGTCCTTCAGCGAGATGATCTCGAAGCCGTCCGACCTCGGGAAGTCGAGCTGGACCCGCTTGACCACGCCGTGGCGGGTGCCGAGAGCGATCGCGCCTCCGCGGGCGATGTCCGCCTCGGCGACCCGGATCAGGCCCAGGGCGCGCTCGTCCCGCTCCAGGTCCAGGAGGTCGGAGAGCCGTGTGCCGCCGGCGAGCGAGGGCGCCCCGGCGGTGGGGGCGAGGGAGGGGAGGTCCACGACGGACAGCCGCAGCACCCGACCGCGGTCGGTGACCACGCCGACGTGCGAGCGGGTGCTCGACTGCACGTGGGAGACGACCACGTCGTGGGAGGCGCGCGGGCCCTCCCGCAGCAGCGGTCCCTCGCCCGCGACCCGCGCGATGAGACCGGTCCCCGTCAGCAACACGCCGCAGGGTTCGTCGGCCACCTCGAGGGAGCCCGCCGCCGAGGTCACGGGCTTCTCCGCGGCCTCCAGCAGCACGGTGCGACGGGAGTCGCCGTGCTCGGCGGCCACCTGTGCCAGCTCCTCGGAGACCAGGGCGCGCAGCACGGCGTCGGAGCCCAGGATCTCCTCGAGCTCCTCGATCTCGCGGCGCAGGTCGTCGCGCTCCGCCTCGAGGTCGATCTGGGAGAACTTCGTCAGGCGCCGCAGCCGCAGCTCGAGGATGTACTCGGCCTGCACCTGGCTGAGGTCGAAGACCGCCATCAGCGTGGTGCGGGCGACGTCGGCGTCGTCGCTCTGCCGCACGATCTGGATGACCTCGTCGATGTCCAGGATCGCCAGCAGCAGGCCCTCGACCAGGTGCAGGCGCGCCGTGCGCTTGCCGAGGCGGTGCTCCGTGCGGCGGCGCACCACCTGCAGGCGGTGGTCGACGAACACCTCGAGCAGGTGCTTGAGCCCCAGAGTGCGGGGCTGCCCCTCGACCAGGGCGACGTTGTTGATGCCGAAGGACTCCTCGAGCGGCGTGAAGCGGTAGAGCTGCTCGAGCACCGCCTCCGGCTCGAAGCCGGACTTCACCGTGAGCACGAGACGGAGGCCGTGATGACGATCGGTGAGGTCCTGGTAGTCGGTGATGCCCTGGACCTTCTTGGACTGCACCGCATCGCGCAGCTTCTCCGCGAGCCGCTCGGGACCGACCTGGTACGGCAGCTCCGTGACCACGATCCCCTTGCGGCGGGAGGTGACGTTCTCGATCCGCGTGGTGGCGCGCATCTTGAAGGAGCCGCGACCGGTGCGGTACGCGTCCCGGATGCCCTCCAGGCCCACGATCCGGCCGCCGGTGGGCAGATCCGGCCCGGGCACGAAGCGCATCAGCTCCTCGAGCTCCGCCTCGGGATGCTCGATGAGGTGCCGGGCGGCGGCGATCGTCTCGACCAGGTTGTGGGGCGCCATGTTCGTGGCCATGCCCACCGCGATCCCGGACGCTCCGTTGACCAGGAGGTTCGGGTACTGGGCGGGCAGCACCTCCGGCTGCAGCAGCTGATTGTCGTAGTTGGGGATCATCTCCACGACGTCCTCGCCCAGCGAGTCCGTCATCAGCAGCGCCGCCTTGGCCAGGCGCGCCTCGGTGTACCGGGGGGCGGCGGGCCCGTTGTCGAGGGAGCCGAAGTTGCCGTGCCCGTCCACCAGCGGCATGCGCATGTTGAAGCTCTGCGCCATGCGCACCAGCGCGTCGTAGATCGCGGTGTCGCCATGAGGATGGAGCTTGCCCATCACCTCGCCGACCACGCGCTGGCTCTTCACATGGCCCTTCTCGGGGCGCAGCCCCATGTCGGCCATCATGTAGAGGATGCGGCGCTGCACGGGCTTGAGCCCGTCGCGGGCGTCGGGCAGCGCCCGGGAGTAGATCACGGAGTAGGCGTACTCCAGGAACGAGGACTCCATCTCGCTGGTGACGTCGATGTCGACGATCGTCTCGTCGACCGCGCCGTCGCCGGCGGCCGGTGTGGTGCTGCGTGATCGGGCCATGGAGGACATCATGGCGCATGACCGGCCACGATCCCGGGATCCCGGGGCCGGGACGGGACGTGAATCCCGTCAACCCCGCCGGGCCGACGATAGGATCGGCCCATGGCGGACAGACGTGAGGGCCTGCGCACACTGCGCCGCCGCGGACGGGGCGGCGACGAGGCGCGACCCAGCTACCCGGCCCACTGGGAGGCCGACATCGCCCTGCGGGACGGCTCCGCCGCGCACCTGCGGCCGATCCTGCCGACGGACGCCGACGCCCTCCAGGACTTCCACCAGCGACAGTCCGAGCATTCGCGCTACCTGCGCTTCTTCGCGCCCATGCCCCGGCTGTCCCCCCGGGACCTCGAACGGTTCACCCACGTGGACCACAGCGACCGGGTCGCCTTCGTCGTCCTGGCCGGGGCGGAGATCATCGCGGTGGGTCGCTACGACCGCACCGAGCCGCACTCCGCCGAGGTGGCGTTCAACGTCTCCGACTCCCGTCAGGGGACCGGGCTCGCGTCCGTGCTGCTCGAGCACCTCGCCGCCGCCGCCCGGGAGCGCGGGATCAACCGGTTCACCGCAGAGGTGCTCCCGCAGAACACCAAGATGATCAAGGTGTTCACCGAGACCGGCTTCGACGTCGAGAGGATGCTCGACGACGGGGTCGTGATGGTCTCCTTCCGCATCGATCCCACCGCGCGCTCCCTCGCCGTGATGGCCGAGCGCGAGCACCGCGCCGAGGCCCGCGCGATGGAGCGTCTCCTGCACCCGGAATCCGTGCTGCTGCTCGGCGTCTCCTCCCGGGGGGACTCCGCCGGGGGGCGTTTCCTCTCCGCCCTCGAGACCTCCGGGTACGACGGCACCGTCCACGTGGTCTCCCGCGATGCGCTCGAGCTGCGCGGGCACCGCACCTGGGCGAAGGTCTCCGACGTGCCGGGCGCGGTGGATCTCGCCGTGATCGCGCTGCGCCCCGAGGCGTGTCTCGATGCGATCGAGGAGTGCGCCGAGATCGGTGTGCGCAGCGTGGTGATCCCCACCGAGGGCTTCACCGACGTCGAGAGCGGCGACCGCGGCGCCGGCGCGGCGGGCGCGAGCCTGCAGCGGGAGCTGGTGGTCCGCGCCCGACGGCACGGCATGCGCCTGCTCGGACCCGGCTCGCTCGGCTTCCTGCGCACCGGCGAGCACGCGATCAGCCTCTCCCTCGCCCCGACGATGCCGCGCCCGGGGCGGGTGGCCCTGGCCGGGCAGTCCAGCGCGCTGTCGGCCATGCTGCTGGCCGGCACCGACACCCGCGGCATCGGGCTGCACGAGTTCGTGGGAGCCGGCAACCGCGCCGACGTCTCCCTCAACGACACCCTCCAGCACTGGGAGGACGACGAGCAGGTGGGAGTCATCGGCCTCGCTCTCGAGTCCATGGGCAACCCGCGCAAGTTCACGCGGATCGCGCGCCGGCTCACCCGCTCCACCCCGCTGGTCGTGCTGCGTCCGCCCGGCAGCGAGTCGCATCGACCGCCGGGGCACGACGTACGCCCCTCGATGCTTCCCCGGCGCGCGCTGGACCAGGTGCTCGACTCCGCCGGCGTGGTGCAGACCCAGGGCGTGGACCACCTGCTCGACGTCGTCGACGCCATCGACCGTCAGGGCCTGCCGCTCGGGCGCCGGGTGGGACTGCTCTCCAACACCGCCGCCCTCGGCTCCTCGCTGCGCGGTGCGGCGGACCAGGCCGGCCTCGACGTGGTCGCGGACAACCGCAGCGTGCCCCTCACCGCGGATCCGCGGTTGGTTCAGCGGGCCTTCACCTCGATGGCGGCGCGGGGAGAGGTCGACCTGGTCATCGCCGGGGTGCTCGACCCGCTCAGCGGGGACTGCACGGAGGTGCTGCGGCAGATGGCGACCGTGGCCCGGCACTCCGAGGTCGTGCTCCTGGTCTGCCTGGTCAGTACCGCGGACCGCTTCGGAGAGGTGCAGCGGACGGTGCGCGGCGATGGTGCGCTGCCCCCCGTCCATGCCACGCCCTACGCGGTGGTGCGGGCCGGCGCGGGCATGCTCTCGGCGGCGCTGCGCCCACAGGCCGACGACGAGGAGCCCGCCCAGCGCGAGGACGTCGACCGCGCCGCCGCCCGCGAACTCGTGGACGCACTGCTGCCCGGCCCCGCGCGGGCGGACGCCGAGGACACCGGCCCCGACCGGGGCGCCGCGGACCGGAGCGCCGAGGACAGGGGCGCCGTGGACCTGGGCGCCGAGGACACCACGGCGCTGCTGGCCGCCTACGGGATCGGGCTGCTGGCCTCCCGCCGCATCGCGGACGCCGAGGACGCTCTGTCGCAGGCCGCGGAGATCGGCTACCCGGTCGCGCTCAAGAGCACCGACCCCGTCCTGCGCCATCGCGCGGATCTCGGCGGTGTGCGCCTGGACATCCCTGACGCCGTGCAGCTGCGCCACGCCGTGGAGCGGATGCGCCGCGACCTGTCCTACTCGAGCGCCCCGCTCGAAGTGCAGAGGATGGCGCCCGCCGGTGTGCCGATGGTGGTGCGCAGCGTCGAGGACCCCTCCCTCGGTCCGGTCGTGTCCCTCTCCGTCGCCGGGGACGCCACGGATCTGCTCGAGGACATCGCCTATGCGATCCCACCGTTCAGCGAGGGCGCTGCGGCACGCCTGGTGGACACCCCGGCCTCCGCGGTGAAGCTGCGCGGCACCCGCGGGCTGCCCCCGGCGGACCGGGAGGCCCTCGCCGACCTGGTGGTCCGCATCGGGCTGCTCGCCGAGGACGTGCCGGAGCTCGCCGCGCTCGAGCTCTATCCCGTCCTGGTCGCGCAGGACGGCACCACCGTGATCGGTGCCCGGGCCCGTCTGGCTCCGGCGCCGAACCGCACCGACGGCGCACGCCGAGTGCTCTCCGGCCCGGCGGGCGACTGAGCGGCGCCGCCCGACACCGGTCGACGTGGGATGATGGCGCGATGACGACCGCTCTTCCCGCTGACCTGCTCAGCGACCTCGAGACCGCCGGCTACTTCCCGCAGACGGCCGCACGGAGCCTGGAGCGCTCGCTGCGCGGCGCCGACCCGATCGCGCACCTGGTGCGTCCCGAGACGACCTTCGACGGCCCCGAGGTGCGCCGTCATCTCACCGTCGTGGTCCTCACCCCGGCGCACCTGGTGATCACCCATCTCGACGACGATCCCGCGGATGCGCTGAACCCCAGCCAGGTGGTCTCCACCACCGAGCGCGTCAGGTTGCAGCGGATCACGACCTCGGGGCTGTCCCAGGTCTTCGACACCGACGGGCAGCAGAACCCCGGCCGGGAGGCGGAGGTCACTCTCGGGGTCAGCTGGGACGGGAGCCGTCGCGTGGACCTCGAGCGCGCGGTGTGCGAGGACCCCGGATGCCAGCTCGACCACGGCTACACCGGGACCATCGCCCCCTCGGATCTCGCGCTGCGCGTCTCCGCTCTCGCCGACGGCGAAGGGGCCGTCGAGGAGGCGCTGGCCTTCCACGACCGGCTGGTCGATGCGATCGATGCGATCGATGCGGCCGGAGCCTGAGCCCGATGTGCGGTGCGACGTGCCCGCTGACCGTGCCGGAGGCGACGATCTCGTGCCGCCCCACCCGGTGACCACGGCCGAGGGCGCGTGCTCCTGGCCCTCGGATCTGGTCCCGCCGCCGTTCGCCGGGGGAGCGCGGCCCGCTCTGCTCGATGTGCTCGCCCCCCTGGCGGCGGCCCCCGCCCCCGGCCGGGACCTGGTGGTGCTGCTCGACGGCGTGGGCGCGGACCTGCTCGCCGAGCACCGGGCGCTCACGCCCACGCTGCGACGACTCGCCCCGCAGACCGAGCGGGTGCGCACCGTCGCCCCGACCACCACCGCGAGCGCCATGGTCTCCCTGCACACCGGGCTGTCACCGCTCGGGCACGGCGCGCTGGGATATCTCACCTATGATCCGCTCAGCGGCCGCACCGTCAACCAGCTGACGGGCGCGGCGGGGACCGATCCCGGCCGGTGGATGCCGCTGCCCACGCCGGTCGAGGCCGGCACGCGCAGGGCGGTGCAGGTGGCGCCGGCCAAGCACGCCCACTCCCATCTCAGCGGCGTCGCCTTCCGGGGCTGGGAGTTCCTCGCCCACGGTCGCGGGGATCGGGTCGAGGCGGTCCGTACGGCGCTCCATCGGGCCGGGCCCGACGGGCTCGTCCACCTGCACGTCGACGACGTGGACCACGCAGGGCATCGCCACGGGGTGGACTCGGAGGAATGGCGCACGGCGCTCGCGGAGGTCGATGCGCTGCTCGGAGCGCTGCTGCGGCGCCTGCCCCGCGGCACCCGCATGCATGTCACGGCAGATCACGGCATGGTCGACACCGCGCCGGAGCTGACCACCGATCTCGCCGACCATCCGCGGCTGCTGAACCTGGTCGACGAGGTCGCGGGGGAGGCGAGGGCCCTGTCCCTGCACTGCGTGCCCGGGGAGGGCGTCGAGGAGGAGCTCGCCGACGGGCTCACCGATCTTCTGGGCGAGCGCGCCCTGGTCCTGCGGCACGACCAGGTCCTCGCCGCGGGGCTGCTGGGTCCGATCGGGACGCCGGTCTCCGCGCGGGTCGAGGGACGGCTCCCGGATGTGCTGGTGCTCTCCAGGGACCGATGGAGCGTGGACGACTTCTCCCGCCGTCCGGACTCGGCCCGGCACATGATCGGCGTGCACGGATCGCTGACCTCGGCCGAGGCCTGGGTGCCGCTGCTGCGCACCGAGATCTGAGCGCGAGGGTTCTGAGCGCGGGGCCCGGTCGCCCGCGCCGGACGGACCCCGCGCCGAGCGGACTCGGCGACGGTGGTCTCGTGCCGTGCGTGGTCAGTCGTGCTTGGAGCCGAAGACGATCTCGTCCCAGCTGGGCATGGAGGCCCGCTTGCTGCGCGCCTTCGACGACTTCGACGTCTTCTTCGCCGGCTTGTCGTCCGAGCCCGTGGTCTCGTGCGCGGAGTCGGCGGTCGCGGCGTCGTCGTCGAAGCCCGGCAGCGGTGTGAGGTCGACCGTGTCCTGATAGCGGATGCCGTCCTCGGAGCCGGCGGAGCCGCCGTCCTGCTGCGCGTCCTCGGTCGCGTCGTCCCCGAGCGGCGCGGCCGCGGCGGCGTCGTCGAGCTCGTCGGGATCCGTGGCGTCGAGCTCGTCGACCCCGTGCACGCCGCCGGCGGTGTGCTCGCGCTCCGCCTCCTGATCCGCGTCCACCGGGACGTCGTCGAGCTCCGCGGGATCCTCGCTGCGGTCGTCGTGATCGTCCACGGGAGCGGGGCCCGCGCCGAGGGCGTGCGGGTCCTCCGCGCCCCCTCGGACGGTGCTCGTCGGGTCGGTGGCCGGGTCGGTGACCTCGATGGCCGCGGTCTCGGTGTCGTCGGCCTCGTCCAGGCCCGACCAGACGCCGGCGGAGTCGTCGGGCCGCGGGACGGAGCGCAGGCCGCGGCGGGCGTTGAGCGCCTCGAGGTCCTCGTCGTCGATGATCGAGGGGTGCTCGTCCGAGACCGGCCGGCGCGGCCAGGAGCGCGACCGCGTGGCGGGCGCGCCCTCGAGCGATCCGTCGGCCTCGAGGTCGTAGACGGAGCTCTTGACGGACTGCAGACGGCCGCGACCGCTGCGGGTCTCGAGCGGTGCGTCCTCGTCGCTGATCCAGCGCGCCTCGTCGTCCACCGGGGAGACCGAGCGGTTGTCGATGTCCGCGACCCAGTGCGCCTGGCGGGTGCGGCCGCCGGCGGAGAAGGTCAGCTCGAGCGTCCAGGTGCCGTCCTGTCGGCGCCAGGCGTCCCAGGCGGTGTCGCCGCTCGCCTCGCGCGCCGCGAGCCGCTCGGCGACCACGTCCTGCAGCGCGGGACCGCCGCGGCCGACAGGGAAGGTGCGGGCGCGCTGCGCGGTCCACTCGCGCTCGGCGAGCACGGGACCCTCGTAGCGGCGCACGTGCTCGAGCGGGATCTCCGAGACCTCCGCGATGTCCTCGGCGCTGCGTCCGCCGCGGAGCATCGCCTGGATCTCGCGCGGCCGCAGGGGAGCGGCGTCGGCGGCCTGGATCATGTTCAGCGCGGGCCGGTCCGTGCGCACCGCGGCCCGCAGCGCCTTGTCGATGCGCAGCGTGTACCGCTCGCCGTCGGAGTCGACCAGGAGCAGGTGTTCCCCGTCGTCATGGATCCCGTCGAGTTCGAGCTCGCGCATCGTCGTCCTCTCCGTCGGAGCCTGGTCGCCCTCGTGCAGATGTCCGCTGCAGATGTCAGCATGCAGAAGTCTAGGCCGCGACCTTATCGTGCACGGCTGTGCATCGCCTGCGGGACGCGCACGATGCGTCGGCGTGTTGCCGCCGCGCGCGGACGGCGTGTTGTGGGGCACGGCCCTCTCTGCAATAATGCCGCCGCATTCAGCGTTGAGACCCGGGCCGGCCGGATGCGGCCCGCGAGGACTCACCGGCGCGGAACTGCCCCAGGACCCAGGTCGGACCCCACCGACGACTACCAGGAACGGACCGTAGATGGCCACTGATTACGACGCCCCGCGCAAGAACGACGACGACTCCAACGACGACTCCATCGAGGAGCTGAAGGGTCGCCGGAACGAGGCGGCGACCCCGACGGTCGACGAGGACGAGGCCGAGGCCGCGGACTCCTACGAGCTCCCGGGCGCCGACCTGTCGGGCGAGGAGCTCTCGGTGCGGGTGCTGCCCCGCCAGGCCGATGAGTTCACCTGCGCCAGCTGCTTCCTCGTGAAGCACCGCAGCCAGATCGACCACGTCGAGGGCACCCTCATCATCTGCAAGGAGTGCGCGGCGGCCTGACCGGGCGGGCCGCCGCCTCGCGCGCGGCCTCCCGGCAGCACCTCGCTCCACTGCTCAGCACGGCGGACGGCGCCGCACCCGAACGGGTGCGGCGCCGTCCGCCGTGCTGCAGGTGCCGCGTGCAGGCAGCCCCTGGCACGGGGACGTCATCACGAGGGAGTCCCCTCGTCGTGCGGGCCGCGAGCGGTCAGCGGGCCTCTCGCCGGCGCTGACGCTGCGCGGTGCGCAGGGCGAGCGCGAGATCCTCCGGTCGCCGGGTCGAGGCGATCCAGGCCGTGGTCGGATCCTCGTCGTC
This sequence comes from Brachybacterium sp. AOP43-C2-M15, assembly GCF_052446295.1. NCBI lineage: Bacteria > Bacillati > Actinomycetota > Actinomycetes > Micrococcales > Dermabacteraceae > Brachybacterium > Brachybacterium sp. AOP43-C2-M15. The sequence continues at coordinate 1,814 of NZ_JBQSWB010000021.1, read as the reverse complement.
CAGCACCTCGACGCGGAGGCCCGAGCGGGTCCATCCGCGCACGCAGTGATGGGCCAGCGGCTCGAAGTCCTGGCCGATGGCGAGGGACCACTCCTCGTCGCGCAGCACGACCGGCTCTCCGAGCAGGTCCACGTCGATGCGTGCGCGACTCAGGCGGAAGACGCCCTCGTCGACCTCGAGCACGGGCGAGTACTGGAAGACCACGGCGAGCAGGACGAGGACCGAGACGGCCGAGACCGCGACCGCGGCGGTGAGGTTCAGCGGCACCAGGATCAGTCCCAGCGCACCGCCCACCGCTACGGCGGCGATCCAGAACCCCGGACCGGCGAGCACACGCTCGTGGAAGAGGGCGCCCTCGCTCGGGAGGGCCTGGTCATCGGTGCGATCTGCAGCGTCGGGCATGTTCCCATCGTCTCACGCAGCACCTGGGCGCCACCGCTCCGGACGCGCTGCCGAGCGGACGCACGGGGCGATGCTCGGAGCCGGCTGGATGCGCGGGGCCCGGCAGGACATACTCTGGCCCCATGCCTGTCGATTCAGCTGACACCCTGCCCGAGGACCCGGGCACGACCACCGGCCCCGCCCTGCGGATACGGCGCACGGGCTCCGCCCCGCTGCCGCACCGCGCTCATGCCGACGATGCCGGTCTCGACCTGGCCAGCGCCGAGGAGGTCGAGATCCCCGCCGGAGGGCGCGCCCTGGTCGACACGGGCCTGGCCCTCGCCCTGCCGCCCGGCACCGTCGGGATGGTCTGTCCCCGCTCGGGCCTCGCCGTGCGCCACGGCGTCACGGTCCTGAACGGCCCCGGTATCGTGGACGCCGGATATCGCGGGCCGATCAAGGTCGCCCTGCACAACACCGATCCGTCCGAGCCCTTCCGCCTCCACGTCGGGGACCGCATCGCCCAGCTCGTGGTGGTGCCCTTCCTCGCCCCCGTCCTGCAGGAGGTCGAGGACCTCGAGGCCACCGACCGGGCCGCCGCCGGCTTCGGCTCCAGCGGCGGGTTCGGGACGAGCCCGGTGACCGTCGACGAGAGCACGGAGGGACGCTGATGGGACTGTTCTCCCGGAAGAAGAAGCAGGCCGAGGAGGACGCCGTCCTCACGGCGTCGGAGGAGACGACCGAGGATCCGACGAGCGCCGACGGCGCGGCGCCGGACGAGGAGGCGGACTCCGCGGACGACGCGGAGGATCAGGACGCGCCCGAGGAGGCCGCGACCGCCGAGGACCCCGATGCTCCTGCGGAGAACGTGCGGGAGACCCCCCGCACGGAGCACCTCGAGGACGGGCCCTACGACGAGGCGGACGCACCGGAGGAGGACCGCATCGACCTGGGCGGGCTCCAGGTGCCCACGATCGACGGCCTGGAGCTGCGGATGGTCGCCGATCAGCGCAGCGGCGGCATCACCGGGGCGAACCTGGTGATCGCTGGCTCCTCGCTCCAGGTCCAGGCCTTCGCCGCGCCGAAGTCCCGCGGACTGTGGGAGGAGGTGCGCACCTCCCTGCGGGACTCCGTGGTCTCCCAGGGCGGCACCGCCGAGACGCGGACCGGCGTCTTCGGCACCGAGCTGATCACCCGCCTCCCGGTCAAGCGGGCCGACGGCCGCACCGGCTACCGGCCCGCGCGGTTCATCGGCATCGACGGACGGCGCTGGTTCCTGCGCGCGATCCTCACCGGCAAGGCGCTCGGCGATGCGGAGCAGTCCCGCCGCTTCGAGACGATCCTCTCCCGCCTGGTGGTGGTGCGCGGCTCCGAGGCGATGGCCCCCCAGGAGCTGATCCCGCTGCACGTGCCCGGGGAGCGCCCGGGTCTGC
>NZ_JBQSWB010000020.1:0-50577 GCF_052446295.1 Brachybacterium sp. AOP43-C2-M15 | reverse complement strand
GAGGAGTTCGACGAACTCCTGAGCGAGATCCTCACCGGGAGCTCCCTGCAGCAATGACTCAGGGCTGCAGCCCTCGGGCCTTCACCAAGGCATACGATCTCGGATCCACTCATTCGCGTCCGTCGCCGTGCCCTCGATCCAGTCCTGAGCTCCCGAGGGGATGATGTTCTCGACGACGTGCTGAGGCGCATCGATGATCGGATCGATGATCGGGACGGCGTCACGGATGGTCTCGGACCCCCAGCCGAAGCCGTCCTCCACTGCCCCCGTCACAGCACCGGTGGCGTCGGACAGCATGGAGTTCCCCGTCGTCTGCTCGAGCAGCCATCCGGGCATCTCCAGCATGTAGCGGCTCGTAGAGCCATCCCCCGGCCCCCCGGCAATGGCGGACATCTGGGCCTGTGCGGTCAGCGCCGACCACGCGATGTCCAGCGAACCCGTGACTGCCCCCAGACCCTCCCCGACGACCTTGACGTGAGGTGCCGGAACCATGGAGAGCACGCCGGCGGGGATGTCGAGGAGGTTCACTCCCGCGGTCACGAGCCCGTCGAAGGTACCGAACGGATCGCCGTCCTGGAAGGACTGCGCGGCATCGTAGAGTCCGATGCCGGCGGACATCGCATCGATGGCGAGGCCGAACCCCGCCGCGACGCCGGTCGGCTCCGGAACGAGACCCGCGATGTCTCCCGCGATCGAGACCCCGCTCCAGCCGAGATTCCCCCAGTACCCCGCTTCAGGGCCTCCCAGGAGATCGCCGAAGAAGCCATCGCTCTCCTTCGCCTCGTAGCCTTCGAGCCAGCCCTGGAAGTCGTCCCATGGTGACGAGCCCTGGCCTCCTCGCGAGCCCGGGTCGCTCCCGCCCTCCCCGTCGCCGCTGCACGTGTCCTGCTCCTCCGCCTCCTCCTCCAGAAGTGCGGCCCTCCGCTCGAGGCGCTCACAGGACTCCTGGCCGAGCGATCGCACTTCACCATCCCACCGCTGGCGGAACGCGTCGGCATCGGGGCCGACCCACTCGATCGCACGGACCGTGCCGTCGAGCATCTCGATCAGCTCCTCCAGCCGACGACCGCCGTTCCTGGTCGTCGTCCCATGGTCGCGCAGCTGGTCGGTGTCCGCCCCGAGAAACACCATGTCGAGTCCTTCCCCCCTCGCCTCGCACGCCGCCGCAGCGCGTGCTGTCCATCGTCCCGGCGATAGTAGGCAGGCGAGGTCTCATCCCGCCACGGGGAGAACTCCCCATCGGCCCCCCGGATACGATGTGGCCCGTCGTCCGTCCAGAGGAGGAGTTCCCGTGAGCGCACCCCGAGCGGACCGCGAGCGAGCTGCGAGTCCGATCTACCGGGCCGGTCCGTCTGTCCTGTACCGGGTCCTGGTCGGGGTTCTCCTGCTGCTGCTCGCCGCCTCCCTGCTGGGCGGGATGCTGCTGGCGCTCCTCGTGCCGGAACGGCCTCACCTCCTCCTCGCCGCCGTCGCGCTGGTGATGCTCGTCCTGCTCGGGGCCGGCCTCTGTCTGCTTCTGCGGCCCTCCTTCCGGGTGACCACGCGCGGAGTGGAGATGCGCGGCCTCCTGGCCACGCGCCGCATCGACTGGCCCGATATCGCCGTGGTGGAGATCGACCGCTCCCTCATGAACCGTGGTGCCGTCGTGATCGTCACCCGGGACGGACAGCGTGCCACGAGCGCGCTGACCGGCTCGCGTTTCGCGCTGTACCGCGGGGAGTCGACCTTCGACCACGGCCAGGACCTGCTGCAGCCGGCGCGGCCTGCCCGCGCTGCGATCGACACCCACCGTCGGTTCCTGCACGGGGCCCTCTGAACTCGGCGTCCATGGCGCCGCCGGGAATCGCCACCCAGGGCGGCCCCCGGGCGTCGTCGCCCGTCCCCGCGCCGCGCTCGGTCCTCCGCGTCCCCGATCAGACCTCCGTGTCCTCGAGGAGCATCGAGCGGATCCGCAGCTCGGCCTCCTGGCGGCTGATGCCCTCGCGCTGCTCCCGTACCAGGGCATGGCCGGAGGCAGGATCGGGCTCGATCAGCGGCGGCAGCTGCCCGGGAGCGGTGACGAGCACCGGGACCGCCTGCGGGTGCTCGCACCCCGGCAGGACGCTGGCCAGCGTGCCCCGATAGCTCCCGCGGAAGCGGAGATTGCCCCAGTTCTCCAGCAGGTCCACGTAGTCGGCCTCGCGCAGCTTCACCCATGGCACGTACAGCAGCCTCGCCTCCTCGTCCCGGACCGGGAGGGAGAGCACCCCGGTCACGTAGCAGTCCACCGTGTCGCCGTTGTCGATCAGGCACATCTCCTCGGTCGCCCGCGCCCGGAACACCCGTTCCCAGGGGTTCATCCGCAGGTACGCCTCCGGACCGTCGAACTCGAGCAGCGGCCAGGGGTTGGCCTCCGTCCCGTCGGCCCCCTCGTGGCGACGGCCGCAGCCCTCGCAGTCGTAGTCGATGCCGGTCATCGCTGCTGCTCCTCCCCGCCCGCGGCGACCTGCCGCCGGACGGCTCCACCGTAGGAATCCACGCTGGTCCGCGGTCACGAGGAGCCCGTCGCTGTGGACGGCGGCGGGCTGGGGAGGAACGGTCGCGGGCCGCGCAGGACGAACCGGCCCCGCTCCCCGGCACCGGCGGACGTCTCCGACCGGACTGGACGTCGAGGCCGCCCCCTCCTATGCTTGAAGCATCAACTATTCGTGCGGGGAGCGCAGACAGATGAGCATCGATCCCGGGTCCATCACCTTCGGACTGGACACCTTCGGCGACGTGACCGTGGACGACGCGGGCGATCCCGTGGCCCCGGCCCAGGTGATCCGCGACATCGTCGCCCAGGGAGAGCTCGCCGACCAGGTGGGCATCGACCACTTCTCGGTCGGCGAGCACCACCGCCCCGACTTCGCCGTGAGCGCCCCCGACATGGTGCTCGCCGCGCTCGCCGCCCGCACCGAGCGGATCACGCTCGGGACGGCCGTCATCGTGCTGAGCTCCGACGACCCGTTGCGCGTCGTCGAGCGCTTCTCCACCCTCGACGCCCTCTCGCGGGGGCGGGCCGAGCTCACCGTGGGGCGCGGCTCCTTCACCGAGTCGTTCCCGCTGTTCGGCTTCGCGATGCAGGACTACGAGACCCTCTTCGAGGAGAAGCTGGATCTGCTCGTCGCGGCGCTCTCCGGCGAGCCGATCACCTGGTCCGGCACGACGCGCGCGCCGCTGGAGGATCAGTCGCTGCACCCGGCGCTCGAGCGGGAGCTGCCCACCTGGGTCGCCGTCGGCGGGAGCCCGGACTCGGTGATCCGCACCGCCCGGCACGGCCTGCCGCTCATGCTCGCGATCATCGGCGGGCCCGCGCAGCGCTTCGCGCCCTTCGTCGATCTCTTCCACGAGGCAACGGCGAAGCTCGGCGGCGAGCGCCGGCCCGTCGGCGTCCACTCCCCCGGGCACATCGCCGTGGACGACGCCGTCGCACGCGAGCAGCTCGCCCCGCACTGGATCCACCACCGCAACGAGATCGGCCGCGAGCGCGGCTGGGGCCCCTCGGGCATCGCCGAGTTCGACGGCGAGATGCAGCACGGCGCGCTGTACGCCGGCTCCCCCGAGACGGTCGCACGGAAGATCGCCTCGACGATCACGACCCTCGGCATCGACCGCTTCGACCTGAAGTACGCCAGCGGCCCCATGCCGCACGAGCAGCTGATGGAGTCGATCCGCCTCTACGGCACCGAGGTGATCCCGCGGGTTCGGGAGCTGCTCGCGGAGCAGCGGTAGGGAGTCTCCCGTGCGAGGACGACGTCGCCCCGACCGACAGGGTTCTTCCCGGATGCCCCCGCCTCCTCCCCCGCCCACGGTGCTGTGCACCGCGTCCCGCGCTGTGGGTCCGTCTCGTGCTGCTGGCCGTGGGCATCTCCGTCGCACTCATGATCGGCGGCGGGTCGATCGCGCTGCTGCTCTCGGACGGCGGCCCCTCGCCCGTCGGCTGGGTCACGCTCGTGCTCGCCGCCCCGTGCGCGCTCGTCGCACTCGCCCTCGTGCTCCTCGGGCAGCGCCCCCGCTTCACCGTGTCGACGACGGGCCTCGAGATCCGAACTCCCCTGCGCACTCGACGCCTCCCATGGGCCGAGATAGCGGTCGTCGAGGTCGACCATGGTTGGGTGCACCAGGGCCAGACCGTCGTGGTGCTCCGCGACGGGCGGCGGATCGGCGCTCCGATCACCGAGGCCCGATCGGCGAGGCGACGCGGCGAGCGCATCGCCGACCACGGCCCGGGATCCCGTGAGCCGGCGATCACGACCCGTGCGGCGATCGACGCCCATCGACGATGGCTGCGGGGCGAACTGTCCGGCCGGTGAGGATGCGCGCCCGGACGGCTGCCCTGTGGGCGAACCGGTCCGGACCGAGCGGGATGAGATGACCTCGCAGGTCGACGACCTGCACGAGCGAGCGATCGTCGCGGCGGGTGCGCTCGCGGAATGCGTCGGCGGGCCGCGATGGGGAGGGCTTCCCATGCCCCCGCCAGGGGAGAGCGGACCTACGATGAGACGCCACCGCTCCCCCGCTCCCCGAGGAACGCGCCCGATGCCGCATCCCACACCCCTCCGCACGCTCTCGGCCGACGAGGCACGAGGGCAGCGGTGCGCGCACGAGGAGCGGGCCGATGCGCTCACCGCCGCGCACCGCGAGCGGAAGCAGCGGGGCGAGAAGCATGCGGTCGAGGACTTCCTGTTCACCTACTACCCCTTCTCGCCCGCACGGCTGCGTCGCTGGCATCCGGGGTGGCGCACGGGCTACGAGACGGCGGCCGACGTCGACGCCGAGGGACGGCCGCTGATCGCCGACGTGGACGAAGCGGGGCATCGCTCCTGGTACGTCGACTCCCCCGGTCCCGACGCGGTACGGCGGGCCGACGTCGAGCGCTATCTCGCCGAGCGGGCCGACGCCTTCGGCTTCATGACACGGCTCCTGCGCGCCTCGACCCTCACGCGGCGTCGGCCGGAGTTCGGCTGCTTCGGGCTGCACGAGTGGGCGATGGTGCACCGGGTCCCCGAGGGCACGCAGCGCCACGAGGACCTGCCCCTGCGCCTCTCCCCCGCCGAGACCGACGCGGTGGTGGAGCGGGAGAACCTGATCTGCTCGCACCTGGACGCCTTCCGCTTCTTCACCCCGTCGGCCGCGCCGCGAAATGCGTTCGAGCCCACGCGCGCGACCCAGGTCGAGAACGACAACCCCGCCTGTCTGCATGTGGGGATGGACCTGTACAAGTGGGCCATGAAGCTCACCCCGCTGGTGCCCTCGGACCTGGTGCTGGACTGCTTCGAGCACGCCCGCGAGACCCGGGTGCTGGACATGGAGGCGAGCCCGTACGACGTGCGGCCGCTGGGCTACGGGGTGGTGCCGATCGAGACGCCCGCGGGCAAGGCGGAGTACGTGCGGCGCCAGCGCGAGCTCGCCACCCGGGCCGACGCTCTGCGCGAGCGCCTGCTGGACGTGCTCGATCCGCTGACCGGGAGGTCCCCGTGACTGCCGAGCACGGAGCCGGCACCGAGCGGGGCGAGCTGCTCTACGAGTGCCGCATCGAGGTGCGCGGCTATCCGAGCGACCGCTGGAACCTCTGGGAGCAGGTGGCGCGGGTGGAGACGAGCGATCACCGGTACCGGCGCCGTGCCACCCGCTGAGGCGCGGAGCGGGTCCGGCACGGCGCGGTCGAGGTGCAGTGCAGGACCGAGGCGGCTCGGCTCGTCGGCCCGCCCTGGCAGACTGGGCACATGCCGATCCTCACGCCCTTCCTCCCCGATCTCTCCTCCGAGGACGGATCGGACGGCATCGTCGACGGGTTCGTGCGGGCGCAGGAGTCGGTGGGGCGCACGCTCTACCCGCACCAGGAGGAGGCGCTGCTCGCGATCGCCGCCGGCGACCACGTCATCGCCGCGACACCCACCGGCTCGGGCAAGACCACCATCGCCTACTCCGCGATCTTCGCCGCCATGGCCCGCGGGGAGCGGTCCTACTACACCGCCCCGATCAAGGCGCTGGTGAGCGAGAAGTTCTTCGACCTCGTCGCCCAGTTCGGCGCCGAATCCGTCGGCATGATGACCGGCGACTCAGCGGTCAACCACGACGCCCCGATCATCGTGTGCACCGCGGAGATCTTCGCCAACCACGCCCTGCGCGACGGGGCAGGCAGCGACGTGGGCCTCGCGGTGATGGACGAGTTCCACTACTACGGCGACCCGCAGCGCGGCTGGGCCTGGCAGGTGCCGCTGGTGGAGCTGCCCGCGTGCCAGTTCGTGCTCATGAGCGCGACCCTGGGGGACGTCACCGTCCTCTCCCGCGACCTGGAGGAGCGCACCGAGAGGCAGGTGGAGGTCATCGACGACGCCCCGCGCCCGGTGCCGTTGGACTTCCGCTGGTCGCTCGAACCGCTGCCGGACACGATCCAGACGATCCTCACGGACCGCGACGCGCCCGTCTACATCGTCCACTTCACGCAGAAGGACGCGCTCGAGCAGGCACAGGCCCTGCAGGGGCAGAAGATCCTCAGCAGCGAGGAGAAGGAGCGGATCCGGGAGATCATCGGGGACTTCCGATTCTCCAAGGGGTTCGGCCAGATCCTCTCGCGCCTGGTGCGCGAGGGCATCGGCGTGCACCACGCCGGCATGCTGCCCAAGTACCGCCGTCTGGTGGAGAAGCTCGCCCAGTCCGGGCTGCTGCGGATCATCTGCGGCACGGACACGCTCGGGGTGGGGATCAACGTGCCCATCCGCACCGTGCTGCTGACGGGCCTGGCAAAGTTCGACGGCAAGCGGATGCGGCTGCTGAACGCGCGCGAGTTCCACCAGATCGCCGGGCGGGCCGGGCGGGCCGGTTTCGACACCCTCGGCCATGTGGTGGTGCAGGCCCCGACCTGGACGATCGAGTTCGAGAGGGAGCGGGCCAAGCTGCGGGCGCGGGAGGAGGCCGGCAAGGCCCCCAACAGTGCGAAGAAGCGGAAGAAGGAGCCCAAGCCGCGCATCCCCGAAGGAGCGGTGAACTGGTCAGAGGCGAACATGACCAAGCTGGTGGAGAACGCGCCGGAGCCGCTGCGCCCGCACCTGAGGATCACCGCAGGGATGGTGCTGGCTCTGATCGCACGACCGGGGGACGCGATCGCCTCGGGTCGGCATCTGCTCATGACCAGCCATCAGACGACCACGCAGAAGCTGAAGCTGGTGCGCGAGGCCGTGGAGATCTTCCGCGGGCTGCGGGAGGCGGAGATCATCGACGTGCTCGACGAGCCGGATCATCTCGGCCGGCGCTTCGCCCTGGTGGAGGACCTGCAGCTGGACTTCACCATGAACCAGCCTCTGGCGCCCTTCGCGATCGCGATGATCGACTCCCTGGACGAGGAGTCCGACACCCTGACCCTGGACACCGTCTCGATCATCGAGTCTGTTCTCGAGGATCCCCGCCAGATCCTGCTCGCGCAGCAGAACGCCGCCAAGGGCGAGCTGCTCGCGGAGCTCAAGGCCGACGGGGTCGAGTACACCGAGCGGATGGCGAGGCTGGACGAGGTCACCTGGCCGAAGCCCCTCGAGGAGGACCTCGAGGCGGCGCTGGAGATCTACGCCCGCACCCGGCCGTGGGTGCGCACCGAGGACCTCTCGCCGAAGTCCGTGGTGCGGGAGATCTACGAGACCGGGCAGACCTTCAGCGAGTTCGTGCAGCGCTACGGCCTGCAGCGCTCCGAGGGCATCGTGCTGCGCTATCTCTCCGACGCCTATCAGGCGATGCGCCGCACCATCCCGCAGGACCTGCGCACCGAGGCCCTCGAGGACATGATCGAGTGGCTCGGGGTGCTGGTGCGCGGCATCGACTCCTCGCTGCTGGACGAATGGGAGGCCCTGACCCACCCGGAGGACGCCGATCCCGACGGCGCCTCGGAGATCCGCCCCACCACTCCTCGCGGGCTGTCGGCGCAGACGAAGGCGCTGCGCACGATGGTGCGCGCCGCGATGTGGCAGCGCATCGAACACTTCGCCTTCGAGCGCGAGGCGCGCCTGGCGGAGCTCGACGCGGCCTCCGGGTGGGACCGCGCGCGGTGGGCCGCGGCGATGGACGACTACTACGACGCGCACGACCACGTCGGGATCGACGGGGCGGCCCGCTCACCGCAGCTGCTGCAGATCACCGAGGAGTCGATGGTGTGGAGGATCCGTCAGGTCATCGACGATCCCGCGCGGGACCATGACTGGGCCATCGAGGCCGAGCTCGATCTCGAGGCGACCGACGAGGCCGGGGAGCCCGTGCTCGCCATCACGCATGTCGGGGAGCTCTCCGCCCGCCCCTGATCGCGGAGGACGGGTCCGCGCAGCACAGGAGGCCGGGACCACGGGGGTCCCGGCCTCCTGTCGGCGACCGCCGGAGCGGTCACGACGCGGGGGTCACTGAGGATTGGCCTCGACCTGAGGGTTCGCCTCGACCCGCTTCTGCGGATTGGCCTCGATCTTCTTCTGCGGATTGGCCTCGACCCGCTTCTGCGGGTTCGCCTCGATCTTCTTCTGCGGGTTGACCTCGACCATGAGCTTCGAGGAGATCTGGGGATTCACCTCGACGGCCGAAGCGGCTCCGGCACCGGCGACCCCGAGGGCCAGGCCGAGGGCGAGCCCTCCGGCGAGCCTGGCCACCCGACCCACCGGGCTCCACGGGCGGGGGGAGGCGAACTGCACGTCCTTGTCAGCATTCACTGTGATGGTCCTCTCGGGGGCTGAGCGCTCGGGGGAAGCGCGCGGACTCCAGGATACCGCGCGTGATCCCATTCACAAGACATCCGTCCGTGAAGTCCATCCCGGGCAGCGACGAGCTCAGGCCGCCGCGGCCTCGGCGTAGACGTCCTGGGCGACATCCCCGAGGTACGGGCCGTACATGACGTTCGGCTGCGCGGTGTAGCCGAAGCTGTTCACGGAGATCTGCATCCCGTCGGCGCCGTCACCGACGAACCAGGGGCCGCCGGAGGACCCTCCGGTCATGTCGCAGTCGATGGCCTGGTCGTCCGTCCCGCCCAGGGTGTCGTCGGAGCCGTAGTCCTGGCACTGCTCGAGGGTCTCGCCGTCGAAGGGTGCCGCCGCGGGGTACCCGAAGGAGGTGTAGAGGGCGCCGCGCTCGGTGTTGAACTCGATGCCGGAGCCGCCCACCGCGTCGGTGAGGCTCGTGCTGCCGGACTCGGGAGCGACCACCGCGAAGGCGATGTCGTAGTTCATGTCCTCCTGGCCGACCCACTGCTCGGGGGCGTACAGCTCGGTCGCGCTCCACAGTCCGTAGGGGGTCTCACCCTGGTCGTAGGCGGGGGCGAAGACCCAGTTCGAGGCCCACTGCCCCGACTCGCTGGTGCAGTGCCCGGCGGTGGAGACGGTCGAGCCGTTCTGCGAGGCGACGGCGTTGCCGGAGCAGACGTAGTCGTTGCCGCCCACGGTGAAGAAGACCTTGCCGATGTGGTCGGTGCCGGACGCGGCCGCGCTCGGGTCCGCCTCGAAGCTCCAGTCCGCCTCGCCGCTCTGCGTCTGCGTCGCCGCGAGCGGGTCGACCCGGGGCACCTGCACGGTCTCCGAGGACTCGACCTGGCCGTCGGGGGCCTGCTCGCCCTCGATCAGGGTGTCCGCGGGGATCGCGGACTCCATCCTCTCGGCGGTCCAGTACTCGGTCGCGCCCTCCTGGTCGGACTGCGAGAAGGTGGTGGTCCCGAGGTCGTCGCCGGGATCGGCAGCAGCCATGCCGGCGCCGCCGAGGGACAGGGCCGCGGCGAAGGCGAGGCCGCCGGCGAGTCGGGCGCCGCGGCCCAGCCGCTGCAGCGGGGCGAGGTCGTCCTGGGGGCGGGGAGCGCGGGGGTGGGGATGATCGGTCACCGTGGTGGTCCTTCCGAGGAGCCGAGGGGAACGGGCGCGACCGTCGTCGGTCGCGACCACACCGTAGGCCGGGTGACACACCTCACGACAGGGGGCCGAAAGTACCAAGTGACCGACGGGTCACCTCGCGCGGCATCGGCCTCTCGCACCCTCGAGGACACGCAGCGCCGGCAGGAGCCTCCCCCGACCGCAGGTGCCACCGCTTTCCGGACAGCTGTGCACGTCAGCGGGGTCGAGATCCGCCCCTCGCGACCGCCGCCCCGGGATTTCCGACGAAAGTACCGGTCCTTCCCGGCGCGCCGGGAGTCCGCCCGATCAGGCGGGGGCGTCGAGCTCCAGGTCGACCATGAGCTCGGCGGCGATGGTCTCGAGCGCCTCGCGGACCCCGCTCTCGTCGGTCCCGGCGGGAAGGCGCAGCTCGGCCTCCGCCTCGAAGAGCATCCCGCCGCCCTCGGGCGCCTCCCGCGTCCAGCTGCGCAGGGCGTCGATGGTGGCCCCCTGCGAGCGCAGCGCCGAGGTCACCTCGCGGACCATGCCGGTGCGGTCCTGGCCCAGGAGGTGCAGGCGCAGCTCGCGGCTCGGGCCGGCGGGCGCGGATCCCCCACCGCCCGCGGTCGCCTCGACCTCGAGCCCCACTCCCTCGGCCAGGCCGGGCAGGGCGTCGAGGAACGCGGCCGAGTGCTCGTCCGGGACGTCCACCTGGACGATCCCGGCGAACTTGCCGGCGAGGAGGGCGAGCTGGCTGTCGACCCAGTTCCCTCCGTGCTCGTCGACGGCGGCGGCGAGGGCGGCGACGAGGCCGGGGCGATCGTCGCCGATGGCGGTCAGCACGTAGGTGGTCATGCGCTCAGAGTAGCGTCCGGCGTCCTCGCGGAGCCACGGATCCGGTGATCAGACCCCGGATTTGTACAGTCCGTAGGTGTACGCGTCGTAGACGGCCTCCCAGGAGGCCTCGATGACGTTGGGGCCGACCCCGACCGTCTGGAACTCGAGGCCGCGCCCCGAGGTGCGCACGAGCACCCGGGTGGTCGCGTCGGTCCCGTGCTGGGCATCGAGGATGCGCACCTTGAAGTCGCGCAGCTCGAACTCGTCGACCTCCGGGTGGCGCTCGCGCAGCGCGGCGCGCAGCGCGAGGTCCAGGGCGTTGACCGGACCATTGCCCTCCGCGATCGCGACCTTGCGCTCGTGCGGACCCTCGCCGTCGCCCAGCAGCTTGACCGTCGCCTCGGACTCGAGAGTCCCGTCGCGGCCGAGCTGCGAGGTGGCCCGCCAGGACTCGACCGTCGAGTAGCTGGGCACTTCCCCCAGCTGGTCCAGCAGGAGCAGCTCGAAGGACGCGTCGGCCGCCTCGTAGGAGTAGCCCTCCGCCTCGCGCTGCTTGATCGTCGCGGCGAGGCGCGAGAGCAGCTCCGGGTCACCGGCCAGGTCGAAGCCGAGCTCGCGGCCCTTGAGCTCGATCGAGGCTCGGCCCGCCATGTCGGAGATGATCATCCGCATGTCGTTGCCGACCACCTTGGGATCGGTGTGCTGGTACAGATCCGGGTCCACCCGGATCGCGCTCGCGTGCAGGCCCGCCTTGTGGGCGAAGGCGCTCGCGCCGACGTACGGGGCGCGCGGGGTCACCGGCATGTTCACGATCTCGCCGATCGCATGGGCGATGCGCGTGGCCTCGGCGAAGGTCTCGTCCGGCACCAGCTCCATGCCCATCTTCAGCTGGAGGTCCGCCATCAGCGTGACCAAGTCGGCGTTGCCGGTCCGCTCCCCATAGCCGTTGATGCAGCCCTGCACGTGGGTGATCCCGGCCCGGACCGCGGAGATCGCGTTGGCGACGGCGCATCCGGTGTCGTTGTGCGTGTGGGCGCCCAGGCGCGCGTCCTCGGCGCCGGCCGCGGCCAGCCGGGCGCGCAGGTCCTCGATGACGCCGGTGACCTGGTGCGGGAGCATCCCACCGTTGGTGTCGCAGAGCACCAGCACCTCGGCACCCGCCTCATGGGCCGCGACCAGCACCGAGGTGGTGTAGTCCGGATCGTGGAGGAAGCCGTCGAAGAAGTGCTCGGCGTCGACGAAGACCTCACGGCCCAGCCCCACCAGGTGCGCGACCGTGTCCCGCACCATCGCGAGGTTCTCCTCGCCGGTGGTGCGCAGTGCCCCGGTGACATGCCGCAGGTCCGACTTGGCGACCAGGGTGATGGTCGGGGCGCCGGCGTCCACGAGAGCGGCGACCTGCAGATCCTCCTCGACGGCGACACCGGCCTTGCGCGTGGCGCCGAAGGCCGCGAGCCGGGAACGACGCAGCTCGAGCTCGCCGGCCGCGCGGGCGAAGAACTCGGTGTCGCGGGGGACGGCACCGGGCCACCCGCCCTCGATGTAGGTCACGCCGAGCTCGTCGAGATGGCGGGCGACCGCCAGCTTGTCCGCGACCGAGAGGGTGAGCCCCTCCTGCTGGGATCCGTCCCGCAGCGTGGTGTCGTAGAGGTGGAAGGCGGGGATCGGGGGGATGCTCGTCATCGCGCTCACACCAGCCGGGTCAGCCAGCCGTGACGGTCCGGGACGCGGCCGTACTGGATGTCGGTGAGCTCCTTGCGCAGGGCCAGGGTGGTCTCCCCCGAGCCGCCATCCCCCACGGTCCAGGAGCCGCCCATGGCCCGGAACTCGCCGATGGGATTGATGACCGCGGCGGTGCCGCAGGCGAACATCTCGGTGATCTCCCCGCTGCCGAGCTGCTCGAGCACCTCACTCATCACCAGGCGCTGCTCGACGACCTCGAGACCGCGGTCCCCCGCCAGGCGCAGGATCGAGGCGCGCGTGACGCCCTCGAGGATGGAGCCGGTCAGCGCCGGGGTGAGGAGGCGGCCGTCGCGCGTGAGGGCGAACACGTTCATCCCGGAGAGCTCGTCGATGCTGGTGTGCGTCTCCGAGTCCAGGAACAGGACCTCGTCGGCGTCGTGCTCGGCGGCCTCCCGCTTGCCCAGCAGGGAAGAGGCGTAGTTGCCGCCGCACTTCGCGGCGCCGGTGCCGCCGGCGCCGGCACGCGCGTACTCGTCGCTGATCCAGACGACCAGCGGCTGCACCCCGCGCGGGAAGTAGGGGCCGGCCGGCGAGGCGATGACGTAGTAGTCCACGGTGTGGGAGGCCCGCACACCGAGGAACTCCTCGGAGGCGAACATGAAGGGCCGCAGGTACAGCGACTCCTCGCTCGTGGCCTCGGGGACCCAGGGCTCGTCGGCCGCGGCGACGGCGGTGAGCGAGGCGAGGAAGTCCTCGACGGGCAGCTCGGGCAGGGCCAGGCGGCGCGCCGAGCGCCGCATGCGCTCGGCGTTCGCCTCGGGGCGGAAGGTCCACACCGAGCCGTCGGCGTGGCGGAACGCCTTCAGCCCCTCGAAGATCTCCTGGCCGTAGTGCAGCACCGCGGCCGCCGGCGAGAGCTGGAGGGGGCCGTAGGGCAGCACCTCGCCCGCACCCCAGCCGTCCTCCACGGTCCAGCGGGCGTGGGCCATGAAGTCGGTGAAGTGGGTGCCGAAGCCGGGGGCGGCGAGGATCCGGGCGCGCTCGTCGTCACCGACGCGGCGGGCGGTGCTGGTCTGGGTGAAGTCGAGCGCGCTCACGGGGTTCTCCTCGGTGCAGTGGGGACGGTGTCAGTGTGCCAGGGGGCGGGGTTCAGCGCCCGGAGATGGCGGCGACGAGGGCGTCGCCGATCTGCGTGGTCCCGCGGGCGGCGAGCTCCTCGGAGGCGGCTCGCTCGGCGAGATCGTTCTCGACCGCGGCGCGCACCGCGGCGGCCGGCTCGAGATGGCCCAGGTGATCCAGCAGCAGCGCCACGGACAGCACGGTGGCGGTGGGGTCGGCGAGGTCCTTCCCGGCGATGTCCGGGGCCGAGCCGTGCACGGGCTCGAACATCGAGGGGAAGGCGCCGGTGGGGTTGATGTTCCCGCTCGCGGCCAGCCCGATGCCGCCGCCGACGGCGCCAGCGAGATCGGTGACGATGTCGCCGAAGAGGTTGTCGGTGACGATCACGTCGAAGCGGGAGGGGTCCTGGACCAGGTAGATCATCATCGCGTCGACGTGGGCGTAGTCCACCTCGACGTCGGGGTGCTCGGCGCCGACCTGCTCCACGATGCGGCGGTAGAGATGACCGGCGTGGACCAGCACGTTGTGCTTGTGGACCAGTGTGAGCTTCCCGCGGCGGCGCTCGGCCTGCTCGAAGGCGTAGCGGACCACGCGCTCGACGCCGACGGCGGTGTTCAGGGACACCTCGGTGGCGACCTCGTGCTCGGTGCCGGTGCGCAGGGACCCGCCGTTGCCCACGTAGGGGCCCTCGGTGCCCTCGCGCACCACCACGAAGTCCATCTCGCCGGGCTCCGCCAGCGGCGAGACCACTCCCGGGAACAGACGGGTGGGGCGGAGGTTCACGAAGTGATCGAAGGCGAAGCGCAGCTTCAGCAGCAGCCCGCGCTCGAGCACGCCCGAGGGCACCCCCGGGTCGCCGACCGCTCCGAGCAGGATCGCGTCGTGCTCGGCGAGGCGGGCCATGTCCTCGTCGGTGAGGGTCTCCCCGGTGCGGTGCCAGCGCCCCGCGCCCAGATCGAAGTCGGTGGTGGCGACCTCGACGCCGATCGGCTCGAGAGCGGCGCGCAGGGCGCGCAGCCCCTGAGGGACGACCTCCTTGCCGATGCCGTCGCCCTCGATGACGGCAAGACGCAGCGTGCTGGGGGTCGTGGTGCTGGGTGTGCTCATGACGGGGCTTCCTCCTGGGAGAGCGTGGGGACGTGGGCCGGGGCGGGGGCGACCGAACCGGACCGGGCCGGCTCAGTAGACGAGATCGACGGCGTGGATCGAGCGGGCGTCGATGGCGGCGCCGAGCTCCTCGGCGAAGTCCCGGTCCACGGACTCGTCGAGGTCCAGGACCACGAGCGCCTCGGCACCGCGGCTGCTGCCGGCCCGCGAGACCTGCATGCCGGCGATGTTGACCCCCGCCTCGCCGAGCCGGGCGCCGTACGTGCCGATCAGGCCCGGTCCGTCCTGGTAGCGGATGATCAGCAGGTGATCGCTCAACGGCACGTCCAGCGCGTGACCGAAGACCTCGGTGAGCTTGTGCTCCTGGTCGACGCCGCTGAGGGTGCCGGAGACGGTGACGACCTCGCCGCCGCGCAGGGTGCCGCGCAGGGTGATGACGTTGCGGAAGCGCTCGCTGTTCTCGTCGGTCACCAGCTGCACGGCGATGCCGCGCTCCTCGGCCAGCACCGGGGCGTTGACGTAGCTGACCTGCTCGGTGACGACCGAGCGGAACACTCCGCGCAGGGCGGAGAGCTTGAGGGCGGTGACGTCGCGCGAGGCGACCTCGCCGTGGACCTCGATGTCGAGCACCTCGGGCGCCTCGCCGGCCAGGACGGTGAACAGCTGACCGAGCCGGTCGGCGAGGGCCACGCCGGGGCGGACCAGGTCGTCGATCGCACCGCCGGCGACGTTCACCGCGTCGGGGACCAGCTCGCCGGCCAGGGCCAGTCGCACGGACTTCGCGACCGCGACGCCTGCCTTCTCCTGGGCTTCGCTGGTGGAGGCGCCCAGGTGCGGGGTCAGGGTGATGTTGTCCAGCTCGAGCAGGCGCCGCGCGCTCTCGGAGCTCGTGGGCGGCTCCGAGGAGTACACGTCCAGGCCCGCCCCGGCGATGCGGCCGCTGCTGAGCGCCTCGTAGAGCGCGTCCTCGTCGATGAGACCGCCGCGGGCGGCGTTGACGATGTGGAGGTTCGGCTTGGCGAGCGCGAACTGCTCGGCCCCGATCAGGCCGGTGGTCTCCGGGGTCTTGGGCATGTGGACCGTGACCACGTCCGCCTCGCGCATCAGCTCGTCGAGCTCGACGACGCGGGCGCCGAGCTCGGCGGCCCGGGCATGGTTGACATAGGGGTCGTAGGCCAGCAGCGTCACGCCGAAGGGCCGCAGCCGCTCGGCGACCAGCTGGCCGATGCGGCCGAAGCCCACGATGCCGACGGTCTTCTCCAGCAGCTCGACCCCGGTGAGCTGCTTGCGCTCCCACCTGCCGCCCTTGACCGAGGCATCGGCCCGGCCGAGATTGCGCAGCGAGGACAGGATCAGCGTGATCGCGAGCTCCGCCGCGGAGACGATGTTGGAGGTGGGCGCGTTGATGACCATGACGCCGGCGCTGGTGGCGCCGGGCACGTCCACGTTGTCCAGGCCCACGCCCGCGCGGGCGACGACCTTGAGGTGCGCGGCCGCGGCGTAGACCTCGGCATCGACCCGGGTCGCGGAGCGGACCAGCAGCGCGTCGGCCTCCGCGACCGCGGCCAGCAGCGCCGGACGGTCGGTGCCGTCGACGTTCCTGATCTCGACCTCGGACCCCAGGACCTCGACGGTCGCGGGCGACAGCTCTTCTGCGATGAGCACGACAGGACGCGTCACGGATACTCCTCCAGTACGGATGGTGGTCGTCGCGCGCATCCTCGAGGGCGACGGGTACGCGCACAGCCTAGACCCCTGTCCGCCATGCGGTCATGGGAGTCAGGATGCGAGATGCGGGTCGCGGGCGCCTCGGCCCGCGGTGCGGACGGAGACGGCGGGGGCACCCCCAGGGGTGCGCCCGCCGTCGCCGTGGGAGGGATCGCTCAGCGCGCGGCGCTGCCCTCGGTGTAGTCGTCGTCGACGGCCTGGGCGCTCCACGCGAACATCTTGCGCAGATCCTTGCCGACGGTCTCGATCTGGTGCTTCGCCTCGTCCTCGCGCAGCTTCGTGAACTCGGGCGCCCCGGCGTCCTGGTCCTCGATGAAGCGCTTCGCGAAGGCACCGGACTGGATGTCGCCCAGGATGTCCTTCATCGCCTTCTTCGTCTCGTCGGTGACCACGCGGGGGCCGGAGACGTAGTCGCCGTACTCGGCGGTGTCGGAGATCGACCAGCGCTGCTTGGCGATGCCGCCCTCGTTCATGAGGTCGACGATCAGCTTGAGCTCGTGGAGCACCTCGAAGTAGGCGATCTCGGGCTGGTATCCCGCCTCGGCGAGCGTCTCGAAGCCGGCCTGGACGAGGTGGCTCATCCCGCCGCAGAGCACGGCCTGCTCGCCGAACAGGTCGGTCTCGGTCTCCTCGGTGAAGGTGGTCCTGATGACGCCGGCGCGGGTGCCGCCGATGCCCTTGGCATAGGAGAGCGCGAGGTCCCAGGCGGAGCCGGTGGCGTCCTGCTCGACGGCGACGATGTCCGGGATGCCGCGACCGGCGACGTACTCGCGGCGCACGGTGTGGCCCGGGGCCTTGGGGGCGATCAGCAGCACGTCGACGCCCGCGGGGACCTCGATGTAGCCGAAGCGGATGTTGAAGCCGTGGGCGAAGGCCAGCGCCTTGCCCTCGGACAGGTGCGGCTGGATCGACTCGGCGAAGACCTTCCGCTGGTCCTGGTCCGGGGTGAGGATCATGATCAGGTCGGCCCACTCGGCCACCTCGGCGACGGTGCCGACGCCCAGGCCCTGCTCCTCGACCTTCGCGCGGGACTTCGAGCCCTCGCGCAGGCCGACCCGGACCTCGACGCCGCTGTCGCGCAGGTTCAGCGCGTGGGCGTGGCCCTGCGAGCCGAAGCCGACGACCGCGACCTTCTTGCCCTGGATGATGGACAGGTCGGCGTCGTCGTCGTAGAAGATCTCTGCCACGGTGTGCTCCTTCGTTGTGGGGTGCGGGCGACGGGTGGATCCTATCGCCCGGTGTCTTACGTCGTGAGAGGCGGTCTCTGGATGTGGGACCGCGGTGGCCTCCGGGTGGGGCGGACGATCAGCCCAGCAGCGCCCGATCGGTGATCGCGCGTCCGCCGCGGCCGATGGCGACCTCGCCGGACTTCACGATCTCCCGGATGCCGAAGGACTCCAGCATCCCCAGCAGCGCGGAGAGCTTGTCCTGGGTGCCGGTGGCCTCGACGGTCACCGAGTCGGCGGCCGCATCGACCACCTTGGCCCGGAACATCTGCACGATCTCCAGCACCGAGGTGCGCGTGGAGTTGTCCGCGGTGACCTTGATGAGGATCAGCTCGCGCTGGACCGTCTGACGGGCGTCGAGCTGGACGATCTTGAGCACGTTCACCAGCTTGTTGAGCTGCTTGGTGATCTGCTCGAGGCGCCGCTGGTCGACGTCGACCACCACCGTGATGCGGGAGATCTCCGGGTGCTCGGTCGGTCCGACCGCGAGGGAGGAGATGTTGTACCCGCGGCGGGAGAACAGCGCGGCGACGCGGGTGAGGACACCGGGCTTGTTCTCCACCAGGACCGAGAGCGTCTGGCTCTCGGGGGTCATGACGTAGTCCGAGGTGTTCGTCGTGTTCGTGGTCATGCTCAGATGTCCCTCTCCCACTCGGGGCTCATGCCCTGCGCGATCTGGATCTCGTCGTTGGAGACGCCGGCCGGCACCATGGGCCAGACCATGGCGTCGGCGCTGACGGTGAAGTCCACGACGACCGGGCGGTCGTTGATCTCCATCGCCTGGGCGATGGTGGCGTCGATGTCCTCGTCGCGCTCGCAGCGCAGGCCCGCGCATCCGTAGGCGTCCGCGAGCTTGACGAAGTCCGGGATCCGGCGCGTGCCGTGACCGGTGTTGAGGTCGGTGTTGGAGTAGCGCTTGTCGTAGAACAGGTTCTGCCACTGGCGCACCATGCCGAGGCTCGAGTTGTTGATGACCGCGACCTTGATCGGGATGTCGTTGATGACGCAGGTGGCGAGCTCCTGGTTGGTCATCTGGAAGCAGCCGTCCCCGTCGATGGACCACACGGTGCGGTCGGGACGGCCGACCTTCGCGCCCATCGCGGCGGGCACCGAATAGCCCATGGTGCCCAGCCCCCCGGAGTTGATCCAGGTCCTGGGGTGCTCGTAGGTCACGAACTGGCTGGACCACATCTGGTGCTGCCCCACGCCGGCCACGTAGATCGACTCGGGGCCCGAGATCGCGCTGATGCGCGAGATGACCTTCTGCGGAGCGGTGAAGCCGTCCTCGGTCTCGGTCCATCCCAGCGGGTAGTTCTCCCGCAGCATGTCCAGCGTGCTCCACCAGGCCCCGTAGTCCCGGGGATCGCCGTGATCCAGGCGCTCACGCACCTCCGAGGAGAGGGCGCGGGCGATGTCCGCGGCCTGGCCGACGATGGGCACGTCCGCGACGACGTTCTTGGAGATCTCCGCCGGGTCGACGTCGGCATGGACCACCTTCGCGTTCGGGGCGAAGGAGTCCAGGCGCCCGGTGACGCGGTCGTCGAAGCGGGCGCCGATCGCGACGATCAGGTCGGCCCGCTGCAGCGCCGAGACCGCGGAGACCGTGCCGTGCATGCCCGGCATGCCGAGATGGCTGGGATGCGAGTCCGGCAGGGCGCCCCGGCCCATCAGCGTGGTCACGAAGGGGGCGCCCGAGACGTCCACCAGCTCGCGGACCTCCTCGGTCGCATCCCCCCGCAGCACGCCGCCGCCCAGCAGGAACACCGGGCGCTTGGCCTCGAGCAGCAGGGACGCCGCCTCCCGGATCTGCTTGGAATGGGGGCGGGCGTCGGGACGGTAGCCGGGCAGGTCCAGGGTCTCGGGCCACTCGAAGGTGGTCTGCGCCTGCTGGGCGTCCTTGGTGACGTCCACCAGCACCACGCCGGGGCGGCCCGAGGAGGCGATGTGGAAGGCCTGCTTGATGACCTTCGGGATCTCGTCGGCGTCGGAGACCAGGAAGTTGTGCTTGGTGACCGGCATCGTCATGCCGACGATGTCCGCCTCCTGGAAGGCGTCGGTGCCGATGAAGGCGGAGCCGACCTGACCGGTGATGGCGACCATCGGGATGGAGTCCATCTGGGCGTCGGCGATGGCGGTGATGAGGTTGGTGGCGCCGGGGCCCGAGGTCGCCAGGCACACGCCCACCTTGCCGGTGGCGTGCGCGTAGCCGCTCGCGGCGTGCCCGGCCCCCTGCTCATGGCGGACCAGCACGTGGCGCAGGCCCTCCGCGTCCATCAGCGGGTCGTAGGTGGGCAGGATCGCCCCGCCGGGAAGGCCGAAGACGACCTCTGCTCCGGCGTGCTTGAGGGACTCGACCAGCGCCTGCGCGCCGGTCATCTGCTGTCCGGTCATCGGAACTCCTTCGTCGTCTCGGACGGTGGGCGTGGCGGGGACTGCTGCTGCGGCGATCTCCCGGCCCCTCCTGCGTCCGCGACCCGTCCGGGGCACGAAAAAGCCCCTCCGCCAGGGACTCGGGGAGGGGCGCGGATGACAGCTCGTAGAGACGAACGGGCGTCAGCCGCGCTCGGGAACTACGAGAAGGATCTTCTGCATGCGCCCATGCTAGGCCCTCCCCTGCGGACCCCGCCACCCGTCCGGATGGCGAGATCCCGTGGGACGGGACTCTCGCGGATGCGCTCGGCAAATGCGCCGCCGACCACCACCGGGTCGCCCTCCGCCCACCTGCCGCAGAGGTCACGGACGCATAACGGAGCGCCGAACGCGCAGAAACAATCACCTCGACGTGGTGGACTCCGGGCACCGACGGCGCACTCCACGCCGGTCGACACAGGAGTCGGGATCAGGAGTCGGGAGTGCATGGTGACCCAGCTCGAAGCAGCTGCAGCCGCTTCAGCCGACCAGGGAGAGGTCCATGAGCGCAGGTGAGTCCACGACGAACGCGGAGAGCACGGCGGGCGCGAGGGCCGAGCCGGGCGAACCCCCTGGTCGGACCGGGACGGTCACCACCGCCGCAGCCGTGAGGCGTCACCGGCGGCAGACGGCGATGTACGCGCTCTCGCGCATCGTGCGCGCGCTGTTCACGATCTTCGTCGTCGCCAGCGGCACGTTCTTCCTGGTCCGCCTCCTTCCCGGCAGCCCGGTCGACGTCTACATCAATGAGCAGATCAGCACCTACGGGATGAGCTACGAACAGGCCGCGGCACAGGCGGCCGGCCTGTTCTCCTTCGATCCCAACGCCCCGCTGATGGTGCAGTACGCCGACTACATGATCGCGCTGGTGCAGGGCGATTTCGGCAACTCGATCACCGCACCGGGAACCCCCGTGATCACCATGATCGGGCAGTACCTGCCGTGGACGCTGTTCAGCGTCGGTCTCGCGCTGGTCCTGAGCTTCGTCCTCGGTGTCGGTCTGGGCATGGTGATGGCGTACCGGCGCGGCACCTGGTTCGATCATCTGGCCACGGGGTTCGGCTCGGTCACCCAGTCCATCCCCTCGTTCCTGATGGCGATCATGATCATCGTCTTCTTCGGGGTCCAGCTCGGCTGGTTGCCGCTCGCGGCGATGCGGGGTGCCTACACGCCGGGCGTCACGATCGGCTTCAACGCGGAGTTCATCGGGGACGCCCTGTTCCACGCGGCCCTGCCGATCATCTGCTACGTGCTGACCTCGCTGGGCGGCTGGATGCTGGTGATGAAGTCCTCGACGGTGCAGGTTCTCGGCGACGACTACGTCCAGGTCGCCCGGGCCCGCGGGCTCAAGGACTCGAGGATCCAGTTCCAGTACGTGGGCCGCAACGCCATGCTGCCGCTGTTCACGTCCTTCATGCTCTCCATCGGGTTCGTCGTCGGCGGCTCGATCCTGGTCGAGACCATCACGAGATATCCGGGGATCGGAATGCTGCTCTACAGCTCGATCTCCTCCCGCGACTACACCACCATCCAGGGCGTGCTCCTGCTGACCACGATCGCCGTCGTCATCGCCAACCTGCTCGCCGACTTCCTGTACTCCACGATCGACCCACGCGTGCGCCTCACCGGGAAGGACGGCTGATCGATGAGCATCACCCAGGCCACCGGGGACATCCCCCCGGGTGACGAGGCACCGCACGTCGACGAGGAGATCCTCGACGAGGGCCGGGTGCGTCCGAACGGATTCACGGTCTTCTGGCGGAGCATGCGCCGCTCCACGACGGGCTTCATCGGCTTCTGCACCTTCGTCGTGATCGTGCTGGTCTGCCTGGTCGGCCCCTTCCTGACACCGGCCAACCCGGCGGACGTGCCGAGCCGCCTGCAGGCACCGAGCTGGCAGCACTGGCTCGGCACCGACAACATGGGTCGCGATGTCATGATCGATGTGATCAACGGCGGGCGCTCGGTGCTCCTGGTCGGCTTCCTGGCGGCGCTCATCTCCACCGGCGTCGCGGTCTTCTTCGGGTCCCTGGCCGCCTATGTGGGCGGCAAGGTCGACGCGGTGATCGTCACCGCGACCGACATCGTGCTGACGGTCCCTTCGATCATCCTGCTCGCAGTGATCGCATCCTTCTACTCCGTCGGCTCCGACTGGGGGCTGGCGCTCCTGATCGGCGCGCTGGGCTGGCCGGGACTGCTCAGAGCCGTCCGCTCCCAGGCCTTCTCGCTCAGGGAGCGCGAGTTCATCGAAGCGGCGAAGCTCCTGGATCTGGGGACGACCAGGATCGTCCTGCGGGAGATCATCCCGAACATGTCCAGCTACATCCTCATGAACTTCGTGCTCGGCGCCATCAACGCCGTCTACGCACTGGTGGGCCTGTACCTGCTGGGACTCGCCCCCCTGACCGGGACGAACTGGGGCGTGACGATGCACTGGGCCCAGAAGGCCGGGGCCCAGTTCTCGGCCGATTCGGTCTGGTGGGTGATGGGCCCTGTCCTGGCGATCTCGTTGCTCCAGCTCTCGCTGGTGACGATGTCGCGCTCCTTCGAGGAGATCCTCAACCCGCGCCTGCGGCACAACTGAAGGGGACCAGATGGGTGACGAACCTCTGCTGAGAGTGCGCAACCTCAGCGTGGAGTACCACGGCGCGGACAGCGCCGACACGGCGGTGCGGGCCGTCTCGGACGTCTCCTTCGACGTCCACCCGGGAGAGTCGATCGCCCTGATCGGGGAGAGCGGATGCGGCAAGACCACCCTGGCCCTCGCCCTGCTGCAGCTGCTGCCGAAGCTCGGGCGCATCCCGGAGGGGACGGTCGAGTTCCGCACCCGCGACGGAGAGATGGTGGACCTGCTCGCGCTCTCGGACAGCAGGATGCGCCAGTTCCGCTGGTCCGAGATCGCGATGGTCTTCCAGGGCGCGATGAACTCCTTCAACCCCGTGCTCCGCATCTGGGACCAGATGGTCGACACCGTCCGCGCCCACGAGCCGCGCGCCTCGACGAGGAGCATCCGCGAGCGCAGCGAGCACGTGCTGCGGGAGGTGGAGCTCGACCCGGCTCGCGTGCTCAAGGCCTACCCGCACGAGCTCTCGGGCGGCATGCGCCAACGGGTGCTGATCGCGATGGCCCTGCTGCTGGAGCCCCAGCTGCTCCTGCTCGACGAGCCCACCACCGCACTGGACATCCTCACCCAGCGCCGGATCGTCGACCTCATCTACGAGCTGCACGGCCGTCTCGACTTCGCGATGATCTTCGTCTCCCACGACCTGGCCGTCGCCGCCGAGCTCGCCAGCCGCGTCGCCACCATGTACGGCGGCGAGATGGTCGAGGTCGGAGACGTCCGGGAGATCTTCTACCGGCCGCAGCATCCCTACACCAAGAAGCTCATCGGTGCCGTGCCCACGGTCACCGAGGACCGCGACCCCTCCCAGGAGGCGAGGACCGATGGCTGAGGACCACAAGCTGCTGGAGTTCGACGGGATCAACCAGATCTTCCACACCGGGAAGGAGGACCTCCACGCCGTCAAGGACGTGGACCTGTCGGTGGACGCGGGAGAGGTGCTCTGCCTGGTGGGCCAGTCCGGCTCCGGCAAGAGCACCCTGGCCAAGATCGGCGCCGGGCTGCGTCAGCCGACCTCCGGGCAGGTGCGATTCGACGGGCGGGACATCTATGACAGGGCGCATCGGAAGACCTGGAGCTCCTTCCGCCGGTCCGTGCAGTACGTGCACCAGGATCCCTACGCCTCCCTGAACCCGATCCAGACGGTCTACTCGATCCTCTCCGCCCCGCTGCTGAAGCACAGGGTGGTGCGGGGACGGGCGGAGGCCGAGGAGAAGATCACCGAACTGCTCGCGGCGGTCGGGCTCGAACCGGCGGGGGCCTACCTGGAGAAGTTCCCGCACCAGATGTCCGGTGGGCAGCGCCAGCGCGTCTCGGTGGCGCGTGCACTGACCCTGGACCCGAAGCTGATCCTGGCCGACGAGTCGACCTCGATGCTCGACGTGTCCATCCGCACCGACCTGCTGGCGATGCTCACCGAGCTGCGCACGCACAGGGGCGTCGGGTTCCTGTTCATCACCCATGACCTGGCGATGGCCAAGTTCTTCGGCGCCGAGGGATCGATGGCCGTGATGCGTTACGGGGAGATCGTCGAGTACGGCCCCACCCTCGAGGTGATCAACGACCCGCAGCACGAGTACACCCGGGCGCTGCTGGAGGCGGTTCCGGAGGCGGACCCGGATCTCGCCCGCCGCAAGCGCGCGGCACGGCTCGCGCGGGAGGGGGACGCGGCGTGATGCAGCTGCCGCTGGAGATGGGGAAGGCCGGGCTCGGCCTGGTCAGCTTCCTCGTCGTGATGTGCCTGGGGGTTCTCGCCCTCGGGCGTCCCCCCGTGGGCGGCGGTCCGTTCGTGATGACCGTCCTGGTGCTCGTGGTGGCAGTCACCACCGGCACCGTCCTGATGCTGGCGATGCGCCGCACGGTGCGCTCGCACGATGTCCCGATGATCGATGACGAAGGAGAGCACCATGACTGAGAACACGAGAGTGGAGAAGAACCTCACCAGACGCCTCTTCGGCCTGCTGGGCCTCAGCGCCGCCGGAACCGGCCTGGTCGCCTGCCAGGCGGACACGGGCGGTGGCGACGGCGAGGGAGGGGGTGATCCCGGGACGAACAATCCCGACGGCGTCTTCCACGGCGCCTGGCCCTACGAGGCCCCGCCCACCGGCCACTTCAACTACGCCCCCGGGGTGATCGGGGGCATCATCCTCGGTCCCGGCCTGTGGCACCACATGGTGCTCGCCCCGGGCGGTCTGTGGGACTGGTCGGCGGAGGAGTGGCTGTACCTGCTCGCGGAAGGGTTCGAGTTCACCGAGAACAGGTTCGTCTACACCCTCAAGCCGGATCTGAAGTGGTCCGACGGCAGCGATCTCACCGCGGCGGACGTCGAGTCGACGTTCTGGCTGCGCTGGCTGATGAACCAGCAGGAGTGGACGATGGTCTCGGGCCTCGAGGCGACGGGTGACCTGGAGGTCACCTTCGAGCTGAACGACCCCTCGACAGTGGTCGAGCGACGGATCATGAAGGCCCCGATCCTTCCCGCGGCGGTCTACGGCGAGTTCGGGGAGAAGGCGAAGGCGCTCCAGGAGGACGGCCAGGAGACGGACAGCGACGAGGCGAACTCCCTGCGCGACGAGGTCCAGGAGTGGCGCCCGGAGGACAACGAGACCGAGGTGCTGTTCTCGGGCCCGTTCGCGATCGACTTCGGCTCGGTCTCCGACGCCTCGATCACCCTGCCGAAGAACGAGCACGGCCTGCTCGCCGATCAGGTCGCCTTCGAGTCCCTGGTCGTCTACAACGGCGAGACCGATGACATCACCCCGCTGGTCCTGGACGGCACCATCGACTACGCCACTCACGGCTTCCCCGTCTCGACGCAGCAGGAGTGGGAGGCCCAGGGGGTGGAGACCAAGCTCTCGGGCACCTACTCGGGGATGTCCCTGCTGCTGTCGATGGGACGGCACGAGGAGTTCAAGGACCCGCTGTTCCGTCAGGCGCTCGCCTGCGCGATCGACAAGGAGTCCGCCGGGACCATCTCGCTGGACAAGTCCGTGCAGATCCCCGACATGTCGGGGATGCCGCAGCTGCTGTCCGAGCAGTGGCTGGACGACGGGACCCGCTCCGAGCTCGATGCCTACGACTTCGACGACAGCCGCGCCGCCTCCCTCCTCGAGGAGGCCGGGTGGACGTTCTCCAACGGCACCTGGGCCACGCCCTCCGGTGACGCCGCCAGCTACTCGATCACCTTCCAGTCCGACTTCGCCGACTACCCGCCCAGTGCGCAGTTCATCGCGGAGCAGCTCACGGAGTTCGGGATCACGATCGAGCTGGACGGCATCGAGAGCCCGAACATGACCGAGCGTGTCCACACGGGGAACTTCGACATCGTCACCTTCAGCTGGGGCGGCGGCGAGACGCATCCGCACTACGCCTACTCCTCGGCGTTCATCACCGAGAACGAACCGATCTCACGCAACCAGGGAGGTCGCGGCATGGACTACGACCTGGTGCGCGAGATCGAGGGGATGGGCGAGGTGGACATCCAGAGACTGGTGACCGAGTCCGGCGAAGGCCTGGACGAGGATCGCCAGCGCGAGCTGATCAATCGGCTCGCGCTGATCTTCAACAGCGAGCTCCCCAAGGTCCCGGTCTGGGAGCGGCTCGGCAACAATCCCGCCCAAGCGGGTCCGCGCGTGCTCTCGTTCCCCGGCGACGACGACCCGATCTGGGCGAGCGGCTCGTACTCGGACAATCCCGTCGTCCAGGCGATGTACAAGGGCGACGTGATGCCGTCCTGAGCGCGGGTCCGAGCTGGCCGCACGGACCGCCGCGGCCCCTGCCCGGGGCGGGGGCCGCGGGTCCCGATCAGTCCAGCGGCCGACGGGTCGCGCCGTAGGTCGCCGAGCGCACCAGGTGCGCGTAGACCTTCAACGCCTGGGAGACCTGACGGTCGCGGTTCTCGGGGCGCCAGGGCAGCGCACCCTTCGCCTCACGGCGACGGGCCAGCTCGTCCTCGGGGACGTCGAGCTCGAGCAGGCGCTTGTCGACGTCGATGATGATCCGGTCGCCGTCCTCGATGAGTCCGATCAATCCGCCCTCGGCCGCCTCCGGGGAGATGTGGCCGATGGAGACGCCGCTGGTGCCGCCCGAGAAGCGCCCGTCCGTGATCAGCGCGCACGTCTTGCCCAGGCCCCGCCCCTTGAGGAAGGAGGTGGGGTAGAGCATCTCCTGCATGCCGGGACCGCCCTGCGGGCCCTCGTAGCGGATGACCACCACGTCGCCGGCCTTCACGGTCTTGTCCAGGATCTTCTGGACCGCGTCCTCCTGCGAGTCGCACACCACGGCGGTGCCCTCGAAGTGGAAGAGGTCCTCGGTGATGCCGGCGGTCTTGAACACCGCGCCGTCGCGGGCGAGGTTGCCCTTGAGGACGGCGAGGCCGCCGTCCTTCGTGTAGGCGTGCGGGACAGCGCGGACCACGCCCTCCTCGCCGTCGAGGTCGAGCTCGTCCCAGGTGTTGGTGGTGGAGAAGGCCTGGGTGGTGCGCACCCCGCCGGGGGCGGCGTGGAAGAGCGCCTCGGCCTTCTTCGAGGCGGTGCCTCCGCGCACGTCCCATTCGGCGAGCCAGCTGGCGAGGTCCGGCGAGTGCACGGTGTGGATGGTGTGGTCGAGCAGCCCGGCGCGGTCGAGCTCGCCGAGGATCGCGGGGATGCCGCCGGCGCGGTGGACGTCCTCGACGTGGGCCGTGCCGTTGGGGGCCACCTTCGACAGGGTGGGCACCAGGCGCGAGATGCGGTCGATGTCGTCGAGTCCGAAGTCGACCCCGCCCTCGATCGCGACCGCGAGGATGTGCAGGATGGTGTTGGTCGATCCGCCCATCGCGACGTCCATCGCCATGGCGTTGGAGAACGCGGCCCTGGTGGCGATCGAGCGCGGCAGCACCGACTCGTCGCCGTCCTCGTAGTAGCGGGTGGCGAGCTCGACGATCTTCCGCCCCGCCTCGAGGAACAGCTCCTTGCGGAAGGCGTGCGTGGCCAGGGTGGTGCCGTTGCCGGGCAGGGACAGGCCGAGCACCTCGGTGAGGCAGTTCATGGAGTTCGCCGTGAACATCCCCGAGCACGAGCCGCAGGTGGGGCACGCATTCTCCTCGACCTCCGCGAGCTGCGCGTCGGTCACGGACTCGTCGGCGGAGAGCGCCATCGCGTCGACCAGGTCGATGCGGCCGTCGGTGACGCCCTCGACGGGCTTGCCGGACTCGGAGGGGCCGCCGGAGACGAAGACCACCGGGATGTTCAGCCGCATCGCAGCCATCAGGTGGCCCGGGGTGATCTTGTCGCAGTTCGAGATGCACACCAGGGCATCCGCCGTGTGGGCGTTGACCATGTACTCGATCGAGTCGGCGATGACGTCGCGGCTGGGCAGCGAGTAGAGCATGCCGCCGTGGCCCATCGCGATGCCGTCGTCGACCGCGATGGTGTTGAACTCCTTGGAGATCCCGCCCGCCTCGGCGATCGCCCCGGCGACCAGGTCGCCCATGTTCTTGAGATGGACGTGGCCCGGGACGAACTGGGTGTACGAGTTCGCGATCGCGACGATCGGCTTGCCGAAGTCGCCGCTCTTCATGCCGGTGGCGCGCCAGAGGGCGCGGGCACCTGCCATGTTGCGGCCGTGGGTCGAGGTGCGGGAGCGGAGCTGAGGCATGCCGCCATGCTACGCCGCCATGCGAGACTGCGGTGTCACCATCCGGACAGCGGTCGAGGATCACACGCGGCACGAGGGCTGCTGCCCACGCGCGGGGGGACGTCGCGACGGCGCCCGGGCCCGAACCCTGCGAACGCCGTGCCGGGCGGCAGGGCAGGGCGACGGGCCGGTCCGCCGCCCTGCCCGTGCTCTCAGACCGTCGCCCCGACCCTCGCGACGGGGTTGTCCATGCTCCCGGCGTGGAGCAGGGAGGAGGCCTGATCTCCCAGGTCCACCATCTGCAGGGTGTTGCGCAGCTGCAGACGGTTCAGGCACGAGTGGGCGAAGGAGCCGGCCCGCAGGTCGACGTCCCCGGCGAGTCCGCGGGCGAGATCTGGGTGATCCGCCTCGTACTCGTCCAGCACCTCGGCGACCAGGGACCAGAACCGCTCGGCGGGCAACAGGGAGTCGGCGTCGAGGATCCCGGCGAGATGGCGCAGCACCCCGTCGAACACATCGGTGAAGATCGACAGCGCCTTCTCGTCCCCCGGGACCACGGCGCGCACCCGCTCCCTCCCCTCCGGGAGCGGGCGACGGCCCACCACGGCCATCTCCTCGCCGATGTCCTTGTAGAACGCGCCGACCACCTGTTGCTCCCGCACCCGCAGGATGAGGTTCTCGCCATGGGGCATGACCACCACGTCGTGGGCGAGCAGCGCGTGGACCAGCGGGCGCAGGTAGGCCCGCAGGTACTGCGCGACCCACTGCGCCGGGGCCAGGCCCGAGGCGCGGAGCATCTCACCGGCGAAGGAGCGGTCCTCGTGGTCGCGGTGCAGCAGCGCGGCCATGGTGAAGGCCCGCTCCCCCGCGGCGAGCTGCGGGACGGGGCTCTCTCGCCACAGCGCCGCAAGCATCTTGCGGTGCGGGTTCGTGGTGCGGGTGCGGTGGTAGGCATCGCCCGTGTAGCCGACCGCGGAGCGCTCGCGCAGCACCCGGAACCCCTGCGCGGCGAACTCCGGATCGCTTCCGACGAGGGAGGCGAGCCAGTCGTTGATCGCGGGCGTGTCGCGCATGTAGTGCGGGGAGAGGCCGCGCAGGAAGCCCATGTTCTGGATCGCGAGGGCGACCTTCACAGAGGGCGCCCCGGCGCGAGTGCGGTTGCAGAAGGTGCGCAACGACTGCTGGGGCTGCATCTCGTCGCCGCCCGCGCCGAGGGGCACGAGATCGCCCCGGGCGATGTCGGGGGCGAAGGTGATGGGCAGGCGGTGCTCGGCCTGCCACGGGTGCAGCGGCATGAGCAGATAGCCGGCCGGGTCCAGCCCGCGGCCCGCGAGCCGGGCCGCGAAGCTCTCCCGCTCCTCCGGGGAGAGCGCCCACTGCACGTGGGCCTCCTCGCCGAGTCCCTCGCCGAGTGAGAGGTGCCCGTGCTCCCGGCGCACCGCGACCCACTCGAGCCGGGTGCACCGGCCCTGCTCGGGGGCATAGGTGCGATAGTCCGGCAGGGAGAAGCCGATGCGGCCGTTGTTGGCCAGGAAGCCGGGGTGCCCCTCGGTCATGGCGGCCTCGACCCCCGGCAGGTCCGCCTGCAGGAGATCGCGGGCCGTCGGCCGCTCGCCGCGGCGGGCCGCCTCGAGCGTCGCGCAGCGGGCGGCGAAGGTCGAGGCGAGCTCCTCGAGGTAGGTGGAGAGCAGGTCGTCGGGGATGCCGAGCGTGTCCTGCAGCTCGGCGACGAGGACCTGCACGTCCGGTGCCGTCGGTTCCCCGGCGACGGTGCGGCGGATCGAGGCGGGGTCCACGATCCAGTGCTCGAGCGGGAGCACGCGGGCGGCGAAGGTGTAGCGGACCTCCGTGCCCGGCACGGCGAGCTCCCAGAGTCCGTCGTCGCACCGGGTGGGGGCGAGCACCCGCTCGTGGGACAGCTCGGCGAGCGCCTTGGCGAGCAGCCGGCGGTGCACCTCCTCCCCCACATCGGTGCTCAGGTGGGCGGTCGCCGCGCCGGCGACCGCGCCCTGACCCGCTCCGAGCACGGAGGCGGCGAAGTCCGCCCGCGTGCACACGCTGAGCGCGGCGCGCTTGGTGCCGGTGCCGTCGGGGATCTCCACGTGGCGCAGCACCCGGAAGCCGGCCGCCGCGTTCTTCGCGAGCACGGCGGCGTTGCGCTCGTCGGGCTCGACCACCACGCGGGCGGCGCCGCGCTCGTCGAGGCACCAGCGGAGCACCGCTGCCATCACCACGGCGGTGAGGCCGTGCTCGGGCACGCCGTGCGCCGGAGCGATGAGGAGGTGCATGCCGAGGTCGCCGGGTGCGTGCTCGAGCAGACCCTCGGGCAGGAGGTGACGCGGGTCGTAGGTCTCGACGTGGACCAATGGGACGCCGTCTCGCTCACCGATCCAGCCCTGCTCGTGCGGCGAGGCCGCGACGGCCTCGAGGTAGGTGCGCACGTCCTGGAGGCTGTGCTCGGTCATGCCCCAGAAGCGGGCGCGGGGCGCGGTGAGCCAGCCGTGCAGCAGCTCGGCGTGGGCGGCGGGGTCGAGGGGGTGGAAGGTCAGGTCCATCGTGGTGCTCCTGGTCAGTGCGCGGCGGGAAGGCCGAAGGTCTGGAAGGCGATGCGGCGCTCGATCGGGTAGGGCTCGGCGCCGGTGACGGCGGCGAGGACCGCGGAGGCGCGCCAGGCGCCGAACCCGAGGTCCGGGGCGGTGACGTCGTGGGTGTGCTCCTCGGTGCCCAGCACGTGGACGCGGCCGCGGTCGTCGGTCGTGTAGTCGCGGGACACGTCCAGTCGCCCGGCACCGTCGCGGCGGATCCGGGCGCTGAGCGGGGCGAGCAGCTCGGTGGATCGCGGGCGGTACCCGGTCGCGGCGACGACGGCGCCGGTGCGGCGCTCCGCCGCCTGGCCGGTGAGCCCGTGCTCGAGGTCGAGCACGATCTCGCCGCGGTCGGGGTCCCAGCGGGCGCCGGTCACGGCCGTGCCGGTGAGCAGCTGCGACGGCAGGTCACGGCCCTCCAGGGTGAGGGCGTAGAGCCGCTCGTGGATGTCGTCGATGAGGTCCGCGCTGATCCCCTTGTGCAGGTCTCGCTGCTCGCGGCCCAGTCGGTCACGCACCGGCTCGGGCAGGGAGCGGTGGAGGTCGGTGTACTCGGGCGAGGTCATCTCGAGGGTGAGCTTGGTGCAGTCCATGGGGAAGAACCGCGGGGACCATGTCACCCAGTCCACCCGCGTCCCGTGGGGCACGGCCTCGGCGAGGAGGTCGCGGTACACCTCCGCGGCGGACTGCCCGCTGCCCACGACCGTCACGGAGCCCGCCCCGAGCAGCTCCTCCTTCCGCTCGAGGTACTGCGCGCTGTGCAGGACCGCCGCCCCGCCGTCCTCGTCCTCGAGCTCGGCGAGGGCGGGCGGGAGGTGCGGAGCGGTCCCGACGGCGAGCGCGACATGACGCCCGCGCAGCTGCTCGAACCCGGTGGTGGCGCCGTCCGGGCCGAGCACGGCCAGGGTCACCAGCAGATGGTCGTCCTCCTCCTCGACGGCCACCGCGCGGCGGCGCCAGCGCAGCGATCCCAGCTGCCCCGCGACCCAGCGGCAGTAGGCGTCGTACTCGGCACGCAGCGGGTAGAAGGACTCGCGGATGTAGAAGGCATAGAGCCTGCCGGTCGCCTTGAGGAAGGCGAGGAAGGAGTACGGCGAGGTGGGATCCGCCATCGTCACCAGGTCGGCGAGGAAGGGCACCTGCAGGGTGGTGCCGTCGATCATCACGCCCGGGTGCCAGGAGAAGCCCTCGGATTGGTCGACGAACACGGCATCGACCTCGTCCAGCGGCTCCGCGAGCGCGGCGAGCCCCAGCCCGAAGGGACCGATCCCGATGCCGATCAGGTCGTGGACGCGGACGGGGACGCTCATCGGGTCTCCCCCGCGGCGGCGAGGCGGGTCCCGGCCAGCAGTCCGCGACCGGTCGCACGCACCAGGTCGAGCACGGCGGCGACGTCCAGGATCGTCGCCTCGGGGTTGAGCAGGGTGAGCTTGAGCCAGGAGGTGCCGTCGATCGTGGTGCGGGCCACCATCGCACGCCCCGACTGGAACAGGATCCGGCGGATCAGCGGCTGCAGCTCATCGGCGCGGGCCTCGTCGAGCCCCTCGGGGCGGAAGCGGAAGATCACCGTGCTGAGATCGGTGCTGCCGAGCACGTGCAGGTCCGGGTCGTCCCGGAGCAGCGCGCGCACCTCGGTGGCGAGGTCGCAGACGGCGTCGACCATGTCCCCGATCGCGTCGGGCCCGAGGGCGCGCAGAGTGGTCCACAGCTTGAGCGCGTCGAAGCGTCGGGTGGTCTGCAGGGACTTGTCGACCTGGTTGGGCTCGGCGTCGGCTCCGTCGGCCTCGGCGGCGGGGTTGAGGTAGTCGGCGTGGTGGGCGGTGGCCGCGAGGTCCGCAGGATCACGCACCACCAGGGCGCTCGAGGAGACGGGCTGGAAGCAGGTCTTGTGGAAGTCGACGGTCACCGAGTCGGCCAGCTCGATGCCGGCCAGCAGCCCTCGTCGCGTGGGCGAGAGCAGCAGGCCCCCTCCGTAGGCCGCGTCGACATGGAGCCAGGCCCCGTGCTCGCGGGCCGCCGCGGCGACCTCCTCGAGGGGGTCGATGGTGCCGCGGTCGGTGGTGCCGGCAGTCGCGACGATCGCCATCACGTGGTCCCCCGCCGACTCGAGGGCGTCCAGTCGGGTGCGCAGCGCCGTGGCGTCCATGCGGCCCTCGGCGTCGGCGGGGACGCTGCGCACGGCGTCCTCGCACAGTCCCAGCAGGGTGGCCGAACGGGAGACGGAGAAGTGGGCGGCATCGGTGGTGAGCACCCGCAGCCGCGGCAGCAGCCTCTCCCTCCCGATCTCCGCGATGCGCTCCGCACGGGTCCGGGCGAGGAAGAGTGCCTGGAGGTTCGACTGGGTCCCGCCCGACGTGAACACGCCGTCCCCTGCGGGGAAGCCGATGCGTGCGGCGGTCCAGCGCACCAGGCGCTGCTCCATCAGCGTCCCGACGAGGGACTGGTCGTAGGTGTCCACCGAGCTGTTGATCGCTCCCAGCATCGCCTCCGCGGCCACGGCGGGCAGGACCACCGGGCAGTTGAGGTGCGCGAGATAGGAGGGGTGGTGGAACCAGACGGCGTTGCCGGCGTAGAGCGCATCGGCCTCGCGCAGGGCGGCGGCGCCGCCCACCCCGGGTCCGTCGAGGTCGGGAGCCTCGACGAGCTCCTCGAGGTGAGCGCGGTCCGGGCCGACGGACGGCGCGCGCACGGTCCGGAACCGCTCGGCCACGTCAGCGATCACCTGGTGGAGCAGCTCCTCGTAGGCGTCCGCCGAGCGGGCGGAGAGGAGGCCGCTCCCGGCGGGACCGGGCCGGGACGAGGCGGGCAGGGATGGGACGAGGGCAGGACGCGTGACGAGCGATTCCATGGGACGGGGCCTCCTGGATGCGGCGGGCCGTCCGGACCCGCCTGGGTAAGGATTGCCTACCCTAAGGAGACGTGGGAGGCGTCGTGCAACCCCGTCGAGCGGACGCATGAGAAGCGCCACGGTTCCCCGGAATCGGGCATTTGCCGTGGACAGTCGCGCCTCCGCGTGCCGTCCAGCGTCCCGGGCCATGACCACGCGGCGGGCCGTGGGCGATGGTCAGCGCCCCGAGACGCAGGACGGGCCGCTCCGGTCTGCGGAGCGGCCCGTCCTGGGCGTGGAGTGCGTCGATCAGCCGCGCTGACCCGGCAGATCAGCTCACGCCGAGCTTCTCCATGATGATCTCGCGCACGCGCCCGGCGTCGGCCTGGCCGCGGGTGGCCTTCATGATCGGGCCGATGAGGGCGCCGATCGCCTGCACCTTGCCTCCCTGGATCTTGGCGACCACGTCCGGGTTGTCGGCGATCGCCTGGTCGACGGCGCCGGTGAGGACCGAGTCGTCGGAGACGACCGCGAGGCCCTCGCTCTCCACGATCGCGGCCGGGTCGCCCTGGCCGTCGAGCACCTTCGTGAGGACCTTCTTGGCGATCTTGTCGTTGATCTTCCCGTCGTCCACGAGGCGCTGCAGCTCGGCGACCTGGGCCGGGGTGATCTCGAGAGCGGGCAGATCGATCTCGCGGTCCTTCGCGATGCGAGCCAGCTCGCCCATCCACCACTTGCGGGCGCTCTGGGCGCTCGCGCCGGCGGCGACGGTCGCCTCGATGAGGTCCAGGGCGTCGGCGTTGATGGCGTCGCGCATCTCGAGATCGCTGTAGCCCCACTCCTCGCGCAGCCGACGACGCCGGGCGGCGGGCAGCTCCGGCAGGCCGGCGCGGATCTCCTCGACCCACTCGCGGCTCGGCGCGAGGGGCACGAGGTCCGGCTCGGGGAAGTAGCGGTAGTCCTCCGCATCGGACTTCGGACGGCCCGAGGAGGTGCTGGCGGTGTCCTCGTGGAAGTGCCGCGTCTCCTGGACCACCTTCTGCCCGGCATCGAGCACCCCCGCGTGGCGGGAGATCTCGTAGCGCACCGTGCGCTCGATCGAGCGGAAGGAGTTCACGTTCTTCGTCTCCGAACGGGTGCCCAGCGGCGCCTGGGCGCTCTCGCGCAGGGAGACGTTGATGTCGGCACGCACGTTGCCGCGCTCCATCCTCGCCTCGGAGACCTCCAGCGCCCGGAAGATGTCGCGCAGGGTGCGCACGTAGGCGGCGGCGACCTCGGGGGCGCGCCCCTTGGTGTCCGGGATCGGCTTGGTGACGATCTCGACCAGCGGCACCCCGGCACGGTTGTAGTCGACCTGCGAGTGGGTCGCGCCGTGGATGCGTCCGGTCGCGCCGCCGACGTGGGTGTTCTTGCCGGCGTCCTCCTCCATGTGCGCGCGCTCGATCTCGACCCGGACGATCTCCCCGTCCTCGAGCTCGACGTCGACCCAGCCCTCGTAGGCGATCGGCTCGTCGTACTGCGAGGTCTGGAAGTTCTTGGTCAGGTCGGGGTAGAAGTACTGCTTGCGCGCGAAGCGGCAGCTCTCGGCGATCTGGCAGTTCAGCGCCAGACCGATCCGGATCGCGTACTCCACGGCCCGGCGGTTCACGACCGGCAGCGAGCCGGGCAGGCCCAGCGACGTGGGGGTGATCGCGGTGTTCGGCTCGGCGGCGAAGATGTTCGGCGCGCCGTCGAACATCTTGGTGGCGGTGCCGAGCTCGACGTGCACCTCGATGCCGAGCACGGGGTCGAAGCGGGCGATCGCGTCGTCGTAGTCGACGAGGTCGGGGGTGGTCGCGCTCATCGGGTCGCTCCTCCTGCGGTGACGGCGAGCTCGGGGGCCTTCGCCAGCAGCGGTCCGCCCCAGGCGTCCTCGAGCAGCGCCTCCAGGGCGCCGCCCACCCGGTACAGGCGCTCGTCGGCGCGGGCCGGGGCGAGGAACTGGATGCCGGCGGGCAGGCCGTCCTCGGCCAGGCCCGAGGGCAGTGAGATGCCCGGGGTGCCGGCGAGATTGGCGGGGATGGTGGCGATGTCGTTCATGTACATCGCGGTGGGGTCGTCGACCTTCTCGCCGAGGCGGAAGGCGACGGTGGGCGAGGTCGGTGAGGCGAGCACGTCGACCTGCTCGAAGGCGGCGGTGAAGTCGCGCTGCACGAGGGTGCGCACCTTCTGCGCGCTGCCGTAGTAGGCGTCGTAGTAGCCGGCCGAGAGCGCGTAGGTGCCCAGCAGGATGCGGCGCTTGACCTCGTCGCCGAAGCCGGTGCCGCGGGTGGCCTTCATGACGTTCTCGGCGGTGGGGTGGTCCTCGGGGATCACGCGCAGGCCGAAGCGCATGCCGTCGAACTTCGCGAGGTTGCTCGAGGCCTCCGAGGGCATGATCAGGTAGTAGGCGCCGAGCGCGTACTCGAAGTTCGGGCAGGACACGCGCACGATCTCCGCGCCGGCGCGCTCGAGCTGGTCGAGGGACTCGGTGAAGCGGGCGCGGACCTCGGGGGCGAAGCCCTCGCCCTCGAGCTCCTCGATCACGCCGATGCGCAGCCCCGTGACGTCCCGGCTGCGGGCGGCCTCGGCGAAAGCGCCGACGGGGTCGGTCAGCGAGGTCGAGTCGCGGTGGTCGTGGCCGGCGATGAGCTCGTGCAGCAGCGCGGAGTCCTCGACGGTGCGGGTGACGGGTCCGGCCTGGTCCAGGGAGCTGGCCATGGCGATCAGCCCGTACCGGGAGACGGACCCGTAGGTGGGCTTGACGCCCACGGTCCCGGTCATCGCACCGGGCTGGCGGATCGAGCCGCCGGTGTCGGTGCCGATGGCGAGCGGGGCCTCGTAGGCGCCCACCGCCGCGGCGGAGCCGCCGCCGGAGCCGCCGGGGATCCGATCGCGGTCCCAGGGATTGCGCGTGGGACCGTAGGCGCTGGACTCGGTGGAGGAGCCCATCGCGAACTCGTCCATGTTGGTCTTGCCGAGGATCGGCAGTCCGGACCGGCGCAGAGCGGTGACCAGGGTGGCGTCGTAGGGAGGGATCCAGCCTTCGAGGATCTTCGAGCCGGCGGTGGTGACCTGGCCCTCGGTGACCACCACGTCCTTGACGGCGACGGGCACGCCCGCGAGGCGGTGCAGCTCCTCCCCGGCGGCGCGGCGGGAGTCGATGTCACGGGCGGTGCTCAGCGCCTCCTCGCTGCTGACGTGGAGGAAGGCGTTCAGATCGCCGTCCACGGCGGCGATGCGGTCCAGGTGGGCGCGGGTGAGCTCCTCCGAGGAGACCTCCCCGGCGCTCAGCGCGGCGGCCTGGGCGGCGGCGCTGCGCCGGATCATGTCGGTCTGCGGGGTGTCGTTCCGGGGCGTGTCGGTCACCGGATCACTCCTCTCCCAGGATCTGCGGGACGGCGAAGCGGCCGTCCTGCGCCTCAGGAGCGCCGGCCAGCGCCTGCTCCTGGGTCAGGGTGGTCTCGACCACGTCCTCGCGGAGGACGTTGGTCATGGCAATGGGGTGGGAGGTCGCGGGGACGTCCTCGGTGGCGACCTCGGAGACGGAGGCGACAGCGTCCATGATGGAGTCGAACTCGCCGGCGAAGCGGGAGATCTCCTCCTCGGTGAGCTGGATCCGTGCGAGGTCGGCGAGGCGTGCGACGTCATCTCGTCCGATCGAAGGCATAGCGGCATTCTAGGCCGGGCGACGTCCTGGTGAGGAACGAGCCGGTAGGAGCCCGGCCAGAGGAACACGCCGGGCCACGTCCTGGTGAGGAACGAGCCGGTAGGAGCCCGGCCAGAGGATCACGCCGGGTCGACCGGCGAGGTGCCCACCCGGTAGTGGTAGCCGCCGATCCGGCGGAAGCCGAGGCTGCGGTAGAGGGTGCGGGCCGGGGTGCTGTCGGACTCCACCTCGAGCAGGGCGCGACGGGCTCCCTGCACGTCGGCGAGCG
Source organism: Brachybacterium sp. AOP43-C2-M15 (assembly GCF_052446295.1). Taxonomy (NCBI): domain Bacteria; kingdom Bacillati; phylum Actinomycetota; class Actinomycetes; order Micrococcales; family Dermabacteraceae; genus Brachybacterium; species Brachybacterium sp. AOP43-C2-M15. The sequence continues at coordinate 13,016 of NZ_JBQSWB010000020.1, read as the reverse complement.
CGAGCAGGGTCCCGGACAGCGCCCGGCCGAGCCCGCGCCGCCGGTGCTCCGGGGCCACGGCGATCATGGTGAGGATCACCAGGGTCTCCCTGCCGGACTCGACGAGGGCGGCGCGGCCCACGGCGGCATCGGGCTCGTCCCCGGCCGGGAGGCGCACCTGGATCGAGGGGGTGCCGGCGAGGATGTCGCGCATCGTCTCGCGCGCCCTGTCGCCCTCGCGCGGGGCGAGATGCCAGGCCGCCTCGAACCACTCCGGATCCAGGGCGCCGGTCGCGATCACGGCTGACGGGTGCGGGCGGGGCAGGCCGCCGGTGAGCGGCAGCTCGAGGATCTCGCTGCCGCCCACGGCACGGTCGCCGCGCGCGGCGAGCAGGGGGTCGAGCCCGTCGGGGCTGACGCCCTCGACGACGCGGTGCACGGGCTGCTCTCCGGCGAGAGCGACCAGGGAGTCCACACGCTCGACGGCGGCTCTCAGCGCGTGCTCGTCCTGTGGGGCCTCGAGCGCGAGGATGCTGTGGGCGCGGCGGGTGATGCCGCGCGAGCGCAGCACGGCGAAGCCGTCGGCGTCCAGACGCTGCAGAGGCCGCCAGCCGGCGATCAGGGCCTCGCCGAGACGGGCGCCGGTCAGAGGGCGCGGCGAGGGGGCGGAGGGTCGTCGATCTCGTCGGGTCACCGGCCGAGCCTACCCAGCCGGGCCTGCGCCGGCGCAGGGGTCGCGGGCCGGTCTCGCGGCGCGGGCCGAGAGGTCCATCCCGGATAGAGTGGTGGGGTCCAGCCGACCACGAAGGGACTCCGACATGTCCGTCGACCCGAACATCGATTATCACTCCCATGATCCCGAGGACGGGGAGGGCCGCTCGGAGGATCCCCGGCTGCGGGAGACCCAGGAGCTCGAGGAGCGCATGCGTCGTGCGCTGGCCACCAAGGACGACCCGCTGCGCGACGGCGAGACCACCTCGGAGCGGCTGCGCCGGCTCGAGAAGGAGAGGGCCGAGGAGAAGGCCGCGGAGGACTCCACGGAGTCCTGATCGAAGGGTCCCGTCCGCGTCCTCGAGGCGCGCGTCCTCTCGGAGCCCGTCCTCGCGACTCCGTCCACATCGGTGCCGCGCCCGTCCCGTCCGTCGGCCCGCCTTGCGACACTGGGACCATGGATCCCCTCGACGCCCCCACCGCCTCCCCCACCCCTGCAGGAGATCCTGACGCGCTGCGGGACGAGGCCCGGCAGGGACTGCGGGCGCTGACCGGACGCTCCGAGGCCGACTTCCACGCCGGCCAGTTCGAGGCGATCGAGGCCCTGGTCGCCCAGCGGCGCAGGGTGCTGGTGGTCCAGCGCACCGGCTGGGGGAAGTCCGCGGTGTACTTCCTGGCGGCGCTCCTGCAGCGACGACGCGGCACGGGACCGGCGCTGATCGTCTCCCCGCTGATCGCGCTCATGCGCGATCAGGTCGCCGCGGCCGAGCGTGCGGGGGTGCGCGCCGAGGCCATCAGCTCGGCGAACCCCACGCACTGGCGGGAGATCGAGCAGCGCCTCGCGACCGACGAGATCGATGTGCTGCTGGTCTCCCCCGAACGTCTGGTCAATCCCCGCTTCCGCGACGAGCAGCTGCCGCGCCTGGTGGAGCGCTGCGGACTGCTGGTGATCGACGAGGCGCACTGCATCTCCGACTGGGGCCACGACTTCCGCCCCGACTACCGCCGGCTGCGGGACCTGGTCTCTCAGCTCGGTCCCGAGGTGCCGGTGCTGGCGACCACCGCGACGGCGAACAGCCGGGTGGTCGCCGACGTCGAGGAGCAGCTCGGGGTGTCGCTGCAGGGCGTCGACGGCGCGTCCTCCGAGGTGCTGACGCTGCGGGGTCCCCTCACCCGGCGCTCGCTGCGCCTGGGCTCGCTGTCCCTGCCGGACGACCGTCAGCGCCTCGACTACCTGGTGCGTCACCTGGACTCCTTCCAGGGCTCGGGCATCATCTACACGCTCACGGTCTCCGCCGCCGAGGACCTCGCGACCCTGCTGAACCGTCCGGACCGCCCGGTGCGCGCCTACACCGGCCGCACGGACGCCGAGGAGCGGGCCCAGCTCGAGGCCGACCTCAAGGACAACCGGCTGACGGCGCTCGCCGCGACCAGCGCGCTGGGCATGGGCTTCGACAAACCGGATCTGGGCTTCGTGATCCACCTGGGGGCACCGAGCTCCCCGGTCGCCTACTACCAGCAGGTGGGGCGCGCGGGCCGCGCGACGGACACGGCGGACGTGCTGCTGCTGCCCGGCGCCGAGGACCGCGCGATCTGGGAGTACTTCGCGACCGCGTCGATGCCCTCGCAGGAGTCCGCCGCCCAGGTGCTCGCCGCTCTGGCCGAGGCCGGGTCCCCTCTCAGCACTCCCGCGCTCGAGGCACGGGTGGACGTGCGCCGCACCCCTCTCGAGCTGCTGCTCAAGGTGCTCGCGGTCGACGGCGCGGTGGAGGCCGTCACGGGCGGATGGATCGCGACGGGGCGCCCCTGGCACTACGACGCCGAGCGCTACGAGAACGTGGCCCGCACCCGGCGCGAGGAGCAGCAGGCGATGCTCGCCTACGAGCGGCTGGGGGGCGAGGGTCATGGGGCCGCGATCCTCGACGCCGACCCCGCGCAGTGCCGCATGGTGTTCCTCGCGCGTCAGCTCGACGACGTCACCGCCGTCCCCTGTGGGCGCTGTGACGTGTGCGCAGGGGCCTGGTACCCCGCCGCCGATGCTCCGGCCGCGGAGGGTTCCGGAGCCGCGGGCCGGGCGGCCGACAGCGAGGTCGCCGCACTGCTGGATCGCGTGGGCGTGCCCGTCGAGCCGCGCGCCCAGTGGCCGCAGGGCCTGGACCGTCTGCAGCTCGGAGCCGACGGGGGGACGCCGCCCAAGGGTCGGCTGCCGCAGGACGAGCGCGCCGAGACGGGCCGCGTGATCGCCCGCATGTCCGACCTGGGCTGGGCCGTTCCCCTGCGGGAGCTGCTGCGCACGGACGAGGACGGCGAGCGGATCGACGCAGAGGTCCCCTCGCGTCTGGGATCGCGCATCGTCGAGGTCCTCGCCCAGTGGGACTGGGAGCGCCGGCCGGCCGGCGTGGTCGCGATCCCCTCGACCACGCGCCCGCGCCTGGTGGGCTCCCTCGCCTCCGGGATCGCCGCGGTCGGTCGCCTCCAGGACCTCGGCGCGCTGGGTCTCGCGCCCGATGCCTCGCCCCTGCGCGGAGCCCGCAACAGCGCCTTCCGCGTCGCCGCCCTGTGGGACCGCTTCGTGGTGACCGCGGAGCTGCAGGCGCGACTGGACGCCTTGGACGGCGCCCCGATCCTGCTGGTCGACGACGTGATCGACACCCGCTGGACGATGACGATCGCCGCACGCCTGCTGCGTCGAGCGGGAGCCGGTCCGGTCCTGCCGCTGGCTCTCGCGCAGGAGGCCTGAGCGACGGCTGGGGTCAGCTGTAGCCGTCCTGCCGCACCGCGAACACCGCGCGGAAGCCCTCTCCCTCGGTGAGCGACCACAGGAGGTCCGGACCGTCCTCGTCCTCCCAGTAGCTCAGTGACTGGCCCCAGGAGACCCACGGGTAGGTGGTGAGCGCCCCCTCGCCGGGCCAGTGGTCGAGGGTCTTGTGCCGTGAGCTGTTGAACCACCAGCGCCCGTTGTGGGAGCCGACACCGTTGAGGTAGTGCAGGGGCACCTCGAGCGCCTCGCTGGCCGTCGTGGTGTCGGCGAAGGTGGGCCCGCCCTCCTGGAAGTCGAAGCGCACCGCGCGGGTCGTGCCCGTGGGGTACTCCTCGCAGTCCTCGCAGCGGTACTCCGTCATGACGATCGACCGGGTCACCCTGTCCAGGGAGACCGTCGACCACACCAGCGGCTCGGTGCCGGCGTCCACCTCGGAGGCGACGGTGCCGACCTGCGGCAGGACGTAGGCGTAGTTGTGGGCGTAGAAGGTCTCGCCCACCCGACCGATCTGGTCCTTCGTGCCGCCGGTGTCCGTGGTGAGGATCCTGCTCATGTCGAACACGCGCAGGCCGCCGGGCGTCGCGGCGGAGTCCGCGACGTAGAGCAGGTCCCCGTACCAGGCGATGCCGCCCGCGTGGATCGGCACGTCCTGGAAGCTGGGCTCCTCGGCGGTCCCGGTGGGTTCGACGAGCAGGATCCGTCGGTACGCGTCGGGATGGTTCGCGTCCCAGTCGATGAGGTTGATGCGGCTGGACTTCGGGGAGTTGTTGTAGAAGCTCACGGCGATCACCTGGCGGCCGTCGTAGCGGCCGTCCCCCGCGGTGCCCACCGCGTCACGGCTGGTGGCGATCCCCTGCGGGAAGGCATCGGGGTCGTTCTCGTCGCTCGTGGCGAAGCGGAAGCCGTGCACCTGGGTGTCGATCACCGTGGCCGGGGTGCGCTCGTGGTTGGCGTCGTCCATGACCTGGCTGACGCTCGCCCGGCCGGCCTGCTCGAGCAGCGCCTCGACCCGCGCGGTGTATTCCGTGTAGTCCGCGGTGAGGCGGAAGGCGGCCGGATCGACGACGGTGGGCGTCGGCGCCGCCCGGGCGGGGGCCAGCGCTCCTCCGGCTGCGCCGAGGGCGCCGAGCAGACCGGCACCCCGCAGCAGGGTGCGGCGGTCGAAGCCGCGGTGCGCCCGCGGCTCGTCGGGGACGGCGGACGGAGTGGGATGCAGGGCGCTCATGATCGAGCAGCCTTCCTCTCGGGTGCGGTGTTCTCCACGTACCGTTCCATCCGCGGCCGGCGGCGTCGAGGGCGCGACCGCAGAACCGTTCGAAAGGACGAGGGGCTCCGCCCGGTCGGACGAGAGGGGCTCCGCCCGGTCGGACGGAGGGCCTGCCCCTCCCGGATCAGTCGGCGCCGTCGCCGCCCTCGCCCTCCGGGGTCCGCTCGGCGCCCTCCGCCGTCAGCTCCGCGTCCGCCTCGTCGGAGCCGTCCGCGCCCACGTCGGGCGGGCCGTTCTCGAGCAGCGCGACGAACCCGGCCTCGTCGAGGATCCTCAGCCCGAGATCGCGGGCCTTGGTCTCCTTGGAGCCCGCGTTCTCCCCGACCACCACGAAGTCGGTCTTCCTCGAGACGGAGCCGGAGGCCTTGCCGCCGCGGGAGATGATCGCCTCCTTCGCCCCGTCGCGGGTGAAGCCCTCGAGCCCTCCGGTGACCACGACCGTGAGGCCCTCGAGGGTCCTGACGAAGCCCTCCTCGACCTCGTCGGCCATCCGCACCCCGGAGCGGGCCCAGCCGTCCACCAGCTCGCGGTGCCAGTCCACCGCGAACCACTCCACGACGGCCTCGGCGATGATCGCGCCGACCCCGTCGGTGTCGGTGAGCTGCTCGACGCTCGCCTCCCGGATCGCGTCCATGGAGCCGTAGGCGGTGGCCAGGGAGCGGGCGGCGGTGGGCCCCACGTGGCGGATGGACAGCGCGACGAGGACGCGCCACAGCGGCTGCTCCTTCGCCTTCTCGAGCTCCGCGAGCAGCACCTCGGTGGTCTTCAGGGCGACCGGCGACCTCTGCTGCTTCCACACCCCGTCACGCTTGTAGTGGCGGAACTGGGGTCGGGACCAGAAGGCCGGCTGGATGCGCCAGTCCCCCGTCGGCTCGCCGTTGCGGCGCTCGGGCTGCCAGACCACCACCTCCTGGAGCGCCTCGGCGGTGAGGTCGAACAGATCCGCGCCGGTGGTGATCACCGGCGTCTGCAGCGCCGGCAGCAGCTCGTCCTCGAGCGCGGTGATGCGCAGCAGCGGGACCCCGTCGGATCCCTGGACCACCTCGCCGTTCTTCACGACCACGAAGGCGTCCTTCTCCGTGTCCTCCACCGCACTGATCGGCAGGTGCACGGCGTGGCCCTCGGCGAGGGCCGCGAGCGCCTCGGCGCGGCGCTTGTCCGGATCGGTGAGCGCGATCGCGCTCTCCTCGCCGAGGGACTCGATGTCGAAGGCGCCGCGGGAGCCGGCGTGCTCGACACGACCGGTGACCTGTGCCGGGCAGTCGCGCTGGTTGGGGCAGCGCCAGTCCTTGTCGCCCTCCTTCTCGGGGCGGATCTCCGTCCCGCAGGCGGGGCACGAGGTCGGCATCACGAAGGGGCGCTCGGTCCCGTCGCGCAGGGACTCGACCGGTGCCAGGATCTCGGGGATCACGTCCCCGGCCTTGCGCAGCACGATGGTGTCGCCGATCAGCACGCCCTTGCGCTCGACGTCGAACTGGTTGTGCAGGGTGGCCTTCTCGACCGTCGATCCCGCCACGCTCACCGGTTCCATGATCCCGAAGGGGGTGACCCGGCCGGTGCGCCCCACCTGCACCTGGATGTCCAGCAGCTTGGTGGTGACCTCCTCCGGGGGGAACTTCACCGCGATCGCCCAGCGCGGGGCGCGGGAGGTGGAGCCGAGCGCCCGCTGCTGGGCGAAGGAGTCGACCTTGACCACGATCCCGTCGATCTCGTGCTCGAGGGAGTGGCGCTGCTCGCCGCGCTCCTCGACGTAGGCGAGCACCTCCTCGATCGAGTCGGCGACCTTCAGGTGGCCGCTGGTGGGCAGGCCCCAGGAGGCCAGCAGCTCGTACATCTCGCTCTGGGAGCCCACCGGCGGGTCCGGCCAGGCGCCGAGGCCGTGCACGGTCAGGCGCAGCGCCGCCAGGCGGGCCTCCCCCGCCTCCCGCTCGAGACCGCTCTTCTTCTCGAGCTGCTGACGCAGGCCCCCGGCCGCCGTGTTGCGCGGGTTGGCGAAGGTGGGGAAGCGGCGCAGCGCGGCGAGCTCCTCGCGGCCCTCGTCGAAGGGACGCCGCCCGCTCCCCTGCCGGGACTCCCAGCGGGCACGGGACTCGGCGACGGCGCGGTCGCGCAGCTCCACCTGGAGATCGTTGAGACGCTCGAAGTCCGCCGAGGGCATGTACACCTCGCCGCGCACCTCGACCAGCGCCGGATGCCCCTCGCCCGCGAGGCGCTGCGGGATCCCCTCGAGGCGCAGGGCGTTGACGGTGACGTCCTCGCCGGTGCGGCCGTCTCCGCGGGTGGCGGCGGTGACCAGCGCGCCGTGCTCGTAGCGGAGGTTGATCGCGAGCCCGTCGATCTTCAGCTCGGCGAGATAGCGAATCTGGCCGCCCAGCTCCGCGGCGGCGTGCGCGCACCAGTCCTCCAGCTCCTCGGTCGAGAAGACGTTGTCCAGGCTCTGCATCCGCTCGGCGTGCTCGATCGTCGGCAGCCCGGAGGCGGCGGCCCCGCCGACGGTCCGGGTCGGCGAATCGGCGGCGGCCAGCTGCGGATGAGCCTCCTCGAGGGCGCGCAGCTCCTTCTCGAGCTCGTCGTACTCGGCGTCCGCCATGGTGGGCGCGTCGTGCTCGTAGTAGTCCGCGCGCGCCTGCTCGATCTGCGCGGTGAGGGCGGCGATGCGCTGCTGCGCGGAGTCGTCGGCGGTGCGGGGGTCGGGCGCGTTCGTCATCACCCGGACATTGTGACGCACCGGTGGGTCGGCCGAGCCTCAGGCGGCCAGGCGCTCCGCCCAGGAGGGGGCGAGCCGCAGCAGCGCCTCGAGCGCCGCCTCGTCCAGCAGGGTGGAGGCCGCGGGCTGCGCGGACGGATCCACGAGGCCCGTGTGCAGGGCATGGGAGGCACCGGTGTGCGCGATCACGGCGACCCCGGCGGCGTCCGCGTCGGAATGCCCCAGACGACGCCAGGTCTCGAACATCATCTCGAGCTCGGGGCCCAGCAGCCCCCCGGGACGGGGGTCGACGACGATCTCGAAGGCGCAGCCGTCGTCGCAGGCCGAGGCGATGCCCTCCCAGAGGGCGCGGCCCTCGGGGCTGGTCAGCGGCGGCAGCCGGCGCGGGGCGATGGCCATCCGTCGGGCGCCCGCGTCGCGGGCCGCGCGCAGCAGGGCGATGTCGGCGCCGACGCCGAGGGTCACGGACTCCGCAGGCAGGCCGTACTCCTCGAGAGCGACGAACAGGCACCTCCACAGCACCCCGATGTCCGGGGCGGGGATGGGGGCGTAGCGTCGCCGGCCGGACGGGGTGGGGATGCGCCCCTCGTGGACCGCGGCCACCGCGTCCTCGCGCAGCAGCACGTGCAGCGGTGCTCCGGGCACCCGTTCGTGCAGGGTCGAGAGGTGCTCCACGAGCCCCTCGGCCAACAGCATCGGCAGGTCGCGCACCGCACCGGGATCGGCGAGGGTGCGCTCCCCCGACTGCAGGAAGGTGGCGCCGGCCAGCGTGGCGGGGCCCAGAGCGGACGTCATCAGCGGCCCCTCGTATCCCAGCAGCGCGATCCGGGCCGCGTCGAGCATCCGCTCGCGCAGCTCGCGGGCGTGCTGCCAGGCGAGCCCCGTGCCGGTGCCGAGGCGCCAGCCGTAGCTGACGAGGTCGCCCGTGGTCTCGGCGAGCAGCGCCAGGGTGGCCGGGAGCAGGTGGTCGGTCTCGTCGAGGCCGAGCGCCGAGGGCAGGTAGAGCCGGGTGGCGATCTGGTCCTCGAGGTCGTCGCCGAGCAGGGCGCGCAGACGCGTCAGCGCCGCCAGGTGCGGGTCGTCGGGCAGGTCGAGGCGCAGGGACTCCGCGGGCGTGGGCGCCCGGAAGGTGCCGTCGCCGGTGAGGGTGACCAGGGGTCTCATGAGCGGCGCTCCAGGGTGGCGGCGGCGAGGACCCGGTCCCCGTCGTACAGGACGAGGGTCTGGCCGGGGGCGACGCCGCGGATCGGGGTGGCCAGCTCGACACGCAGCGCGCGGGAGGAGCCGGGGGACGGGGAGGCGGAGCTGGTGGAGGGGACCTCGAGGAGGCGGGCCGGGGTCGCCTCGCCGTGGGCGCGGATCTGGGCGTGCACCGCGCGCCCCTCCTCGAGCGGCTCGAAGGAGATCACGTCGGTGGCGACCAGCTCGCGGGTGGAGAGCAGCTCGGCGGCGCCGATCACGACCTGGCGGGAGGCGGGATCGATGTCGACGACGTAGCGGGGGGCGCCGTCGGGGGCGGGCTGCTGGATGCCCAGGCCCTTGCGCTGGCCGATGGTGAAGCCGTGGGTCCCGCGGTGGGTGCCCAGCACCGCCCCCTCCGCATCGAGGACCTCGCCGGGCGCCTCGCCGAGGTGACGCTCGAGGAAGCCGCGGGTGTCGCCGTCGGCGACGAAGCAGATGTCGTAGCTGTCGGGCTTGGTGGAGACCCCGAGACCGCGCGATCGCGCCTCGGCGCGCACCTCGGCCTTGGTCGCGTACTCGCCCAGCGGGAACAGGGAGCGTCCGACGGCGTCGGGGCCCATCACCGCCAGCACGTAGGACTGGTCCTTGTCCATGTTGCGCGAGCGGTGCAGGGACGGCGCCCCACCCGGGCCGTCGGTGCGGATCGAGGCGTAGTGGCCGGTGCACACGGCGTCGAAGCCCAGCAGGGAGGCGCGCTCGAGCAGGGAGGCGAACTTGATCCGCTCGTTGCAGCGCACGCACGGGTTCGGGGTGCGGCCGGCCGCGTACTCGGACAGGAAGTCCTCCACCACCAGGTCGTGGAAGTCGTCGGAGAGGTCCCACACGTAGTAGGGGATGCCGATGCGGTCCGCGGCCCGACGGGCGTCCGAGGCGTCCTCGACGGTGCAGCAGCCACGGGATCCGGTGCGGGTCTGGTCGCGGTTCTTCGACAGGGCCATGTGCACGCCGACGACCTCGTGGCCGGCCTCCGCGGCGCGCGCCGCGGCGACGGCGGAATCGACCCCGCCGCTCATCGCTGCCAGCACCTTCATGCGCTCGTCCCCTTCCCCGGTCCTCGTCGCGGGATCCGCGGTCGTCGCGGGTCCTGCGCATCGAGTGTACGGAGATGCCCGGGTGCGGTGAGCGTGCGCGGACGTGAGATGGGCCCCGTCCGCTCAGCGGTGCAGGGCGCCGACGGCGCGCGAGCGCGCGAGCGCCTCCGGGAGCGCGGCGAGCAGGATCTCCACGTCCTGCGCCGAGCTGGTCCAGCCCAGCGAGAGGCGCAGCGCACCGCGGGTCTCCTCGTCCGAGTGTCCCATCGCGGCGAGCACCGGGCTCGACTGGACCACCCCGGCCGAGCAGGCGGAGCCGGCCGAGGAGTCCACGCCGCGCTCGTCGAGCAGGAACAGCAGGGAGTCCGCGTGCGCGCCGGGGAAGAGGACATGGACGATGTGACCGGACTGCGGAGAGTCCTCGGGCAGGGTGAAGCGGGCGTCGGGGTCGATCTCCCGGATCCCCGAGCGCAGCCGTGCCGCGAGCTCGTGCACGCGACGGGCCTGCTCCTCGCGCTCGGCCAGGGTCTCCCCCAGGGCGGCGGCGAAGGCCGCGGCGTGCGGGGCGTCCAGGGTCCCCGAGCGCACACCGCGCTGCTGACCGCCGCCGGTGCTGAGGGCCGCGAAGGGCACGGCCGGCTTCGCGATCAGGGCACCCACCCCCACCGGGGCGCCGATCTTGTGCCCGGTCAGGGACATCAGGTCGACGTCCTCGAAGGAGGGAGGGCGCATGTGCCCCAGCGCCTGCACCGCGTCGGTGTGCAGCAGGGTGCCATGGGGGCGTGCCGCGGCGGCCAGCGCGGGGAGGTCCTGCATCGCACCGGTCTCGTTGTTGACCAGCGCCGCGCTGAGCAGACCCACCCTGCCGTCCGCGAGCGCCCGACCGATGCCCTCGGGGTCCAGCACGCCGGCGCTGTCGACCCCCAGCTCACGGACCTCGAGCGGAGCGGCGTCCGCGGCGAGGGACCGGGCGGTGGCCAGCACCGCGGGATGATCGGTCGCGGCCACGGCGACGGCGGTGCGGGATGGGTCGCGGGAGAGCAGACCGAGCGGCACGGCGCGCAGGGCCAGGTTGTCCGCCTCGGTGCCGCCGGAGGTCATGATGACCCAGCTGCGCGGGACCCCGAGCAGGGCCCCGATCCGCTCGAGCGCCTCGTCGAGCACGGCGCGGGCGCGCCGTCCCGCGGCGTGGGTGGAGGACGGGTTGCCGTGCACCGCGGCGGCCTCGAGGAAGGCCTCCCGCGCCGCGGGGCGCAGCACGGTCGTGGCCGCGTGGTCGAGATAGGCGCGGCCCGCGGCGCCGGTGCGGTTCACGGGCTGGCCCGCGCCCTGGTCCTCGGCGCTCACCACGGCTTCGCGGGATCCTGCTCGGAGCCGCCGTCGTCCTCGCCCTCGCCTCCCTGGGCGTCGCGATTGCGCTCCTCGAGCTCGTCGTCCTTCTGGTCCTCCTCCGAGGGGCCGTCGGTGGGCGCCTCCTCCTCGGGGCCGTCGCCCTCGGGATCCTCCCGGGTGGGGTCGCCGGGGTCCTGCTGGCTGGGGTCCCCGCCCTGCTCGTCGCCGTCGCCGCCCTGATCCTCGCCGCGCTCGTCGGGATCGTTGCCGGCCTCCTCGTCGGCCTCGCGGCGCTTCTCCTCGACGCGTTCCCCGTTCTCCTCGGTGGTCTCGGAGTCCTCGTTCCCGGCGCCGCCGCCCTCGCCCTCGCCGTCGCCCTCGCCGCCTCCGCCGCCGCCGGCGCAGGGGGCGAGCAGCTCCTCGGCCTCGAAGAGTCGGTCGGCCCGCTGCTGAGGATCCTCGATGAGGTCGGCCTGACGCTCGATGGAGATCGCGAGGTTGTTGATGATCTTGCACTGGGCGTGCATCGGGGAGTTCAGGTCGCTGTGGTCGTTCCACTCGTCCAGGGCGGTGCGCAGCTCCTCCTCGGCGGCGGCGTCCTCGCCCTGCTGCAGCAGGGACGTCCCGGTGGACAGGTGCGGGAGGTAGGGCTCGAACCAGTTGGCGAACTCGACCGGGCGCAGTCGCTCGACGGCGGCGGGATAGTCGCCGTCCTCGTAGGCGCTGAGATGGGTGGCCTGGGTGATGGGCATCGAGAGGAACCGCAGCGCCAGCAGCGCCAGCACCGCGAGGGCCGGGGCCAGGATCACGAACACGATGATCCGCGTCAGCCGCAGCCGCTTCACGTTCAGACCGAAGTCCTTGGGGCTGCCGCTGTCGTCCTGGGCGAGGTCCGGGGAGGTCGGCCCGACGTCGTCGGAGCGCCCCTCGGGCCCGGCGGCGCCCTGCGGGTCCTCGGTGCGCGGGCCCTGCGCCAGCGGTGTGCTCATCTCTGCGCTCCTCCGACGTCATAGCGGTCCAGCTTGCGCGGCAGCCGGTAGGTCATCTCGCCGAGCTCCCAGATCAGCAGGGCGGCCAGCGGTATCGCGGCGACCCAGTACCAGTCCTCGAAGCTCGCCACCCCGCGGCGGGACTCGATCGGGACCGGGCGCAGCGTGATCCCCTCCATCGTGCCCTCGATCTCCGCCTCGGGGTCGTCACGGTGCAGATAGGGTACGCCGAGCTCACCGGCGATGGTCTGCAGCTGCTCCTCGTCGATGACGGAGACGCCCTGCTGGCCGTCGGGACCGGTGATGTACTCGCCGTCGTCGGTGCCGCCCTCGACCTTCATGGGTCCGCCCTCGGCGGTGCCGTAGCCCAGCACCGCGCCGCCGTCGATGAAGCCCGCCGCCTGCTCGAAGGACTCCGACTCCCTGTCGTCGGTGTTCTCGCCGTCGGAGAGGAAGTAGACGAGCACGCTCGAGTCGGGATCCTCGCGCTGGGCCTCGGAGATCTGGACCATCAGGGTGGTCAGCGGTCGATCCACGTTCGATCCGGTCGAATACGCGGTGGGCTCGGTGGTGAGCGTGTCGATCCAGGCGCGCGCGGCCCCGGCGTCGGTGGTCAGCGGGAGCTGCTGGGTGGCGGAGGAGTCGAAGGCGATGATCGAGTAGCGCGCGCCCTCGGTCATCCCCATGATCCGTTCCATGTCCGCCGTGACGCCCTCGAGCCGCGGCTGCTCGCCCGCGTAGTCCTCGGCGTTCATCGATCCGGTGCGGTCCACGACGAAGAACACGTTGGCGTTCATCCGCTGGGTCTGCTCCCCCTCGATCGGCGTGACCGGGCGCAGGGCGACCACGAGCAGCAGCAGCACCATCAGCAGGCGTCGGCCCCAGGCGGCGCGCTGCCGCGGGCGGCGCACCAGCAGCACCGCGCACAGGGTCAGCATCGTGCCGAACAGCGGGATCGTGGCCCACAGGGGCAGGAGGTGCTCGAAGTGCATCAGCG
>NZ_JBQSWB010000019.1:0-52978 GCF_052446295.1 Brachybacterium sp. AOP43-C2-M15 | reverse complement strand
GCTCGCCGAGCTGGGCCCGATCTACACCCGCCTGAACAACCCCACCACCGAGGTGGTGGAGAACCGCATCGCCGCGCTCGAGGGCGGCGTCGCCGCGCTGCTGCTCGCCTCCGGGCAGAGTGCCATCACCCTGTCGATCCTCAACGTCGCCCAGGCCGGCGACTCGATCGTGGCCTCCCCGAGCCTGTACGGCGGCAGCTACAACCTGCTGAAGAACACCCTCACGCGCCTCGGCATCGAGACCAGCTGGGTCGAGGACCCTGACGACCTGGACTCCTGGCGCGCCGCCGTCCGGCCCACCACCAAGGCCTTCTTCGCCGAGACGATCCCCAACCCCCGCCAGGACGTGCTCGACATCGAGGGCGTCTCCGCGATCGCGCACGAGGCCGGGGTGCCGCTGATCGTCGACAACACGATCCCCACCCCCTATCTGCTGCGCCCCCTCGAGCACGGAGCCGACGTGGTGGTCCACTCGGCCACCAAGTTCCTCGGCGGCCACGGCACCGCGATCGGCGGCGCGATCGTGGACGGCGGCCGCTTCGACTTCGGGGCGGACCCGGAGAAGTTCCCCCTCTTCAACGAGCCGGATCCCTCCTACCACGGCCTCGTCTACAGCTCGCTGGCCCCCACCCTGCCCCCGTACGCGATCCGCGCGCGGGTGGCGCTGCTGCGCGACCTCGGCCCCGCCATCTCCCCGCACAACGCCTTCCTCATCGCGCAGGGCGTGGAGACCCTCCCGCTGCGCATCGAGCGCCACGTCGAGAACGCCCGCAGGGTCGCCGAGCATCTCGAGGGCCGTGCCGACGTCGTCTCGGTGGCCTATGCGGGCCTGCCGTCCTCGCCGTACCACGACCGCGCGCAGAAGTACCTGCCGCGCGGCGCCGGGGCGGTGCTGGGCTTCGTCCTCGCGGGAGGTCGCGAGGCCGGCATCGCCTTCGTCGACGCCCTCGAGCTGCACTCGAACGTCGCGAACGTCGGCGACGTGCGCAGCCTCGTGATCCATCCCGCCTCGACCACGCACTCGCAGCTGAGCGAGGAGGAGCAGAGGGTCGCGGGCGTCGAGCCCGGCTTCGTGCGGCTCTCCGTCGGCCTCGAGCACATCGACGACATCCTCGCCGATCTCGACAAGGGGTTCGCCGCCGTCGCATGAGCCGACGTGCAGGGACGGTCGATACGCTGGGGTCATGAGCTCCCAGCCCTCCGCCCCTCTCCTCTCCCCGCTGGACCAGTGGCCTCCGGCCTGGGCCCCGCGCGCCGTGATCTTCGACTGCGACGGCCTGCTGGTGGACACCGAGGGCCAGTGGATCGCGCTGCAGGACGAGTACCTCGCCCGTCACGGGACCTCCCTGGACCCGGCCACCCGCCGAGCGATCACCGGGCGCGCCGCCGACCTCGTCGTGCTCACGCTCGCCGAGGCGGTCGGCAAGGACCCGGTGCAGGTGGGGGAGGAGCTGCTGGCCGCGCATCGCGAGCACATCGGCGAACTCCTCACGCCCATCCCGGGCGCGCTCGAGACGCTGCGCGCCGTCGCCGCGGTGCGCCCGGTCGCCGTCGCCTCCAACTCCCCGCGCGACATGCTCGAGACCAAGCTCACCGGTCTCGGCATCGCCGAGGTGATCGACGCGTCGATCGCCATCGAGGACGTCGCCGCGCCCAAGCCCGCCCCGGACATGTACCTCGCGGCGGCGCGGGCGCTCGGTGCCGATCCCGTCGACTGCCTCGGCTTCGAGGACTCCGAGACCGGTGCCGAGGCCGCGCTCGCGGCCGGCCTGCAGCTGATCGCCGTGCCCTCCATCCCGGGACAGGACCCGCGCTCGCCGCGGCGGCTGGACTCCCTGGCGGACCCGGTGCTCGCCGAGTGGATCGCCGGCTGGGAGATGCGCCGATGACCACCGCGCCGCCGCCCGTGGACCTCCCCGTCCGCATCGCCGAGGCCTTCGGCGACTGGACCCCGCGCGCCGTCGTCTTCGACTGCGACGGACTGCTGCTGGACACCGAGTCCGTGTGGCAGCGCGCCGAGAATCTCGTCGTGGCCGCCCACGGCGCCGTGCTGCGGCCTGGCGACGCAGAGGTCCTGCATGGCTCGACCATCGAGGTCGCCGCCGAGCTCATCGCCCGCCGCTCTGGGCATCCCGAGCAGGACGTGCGCGCCGACCTGCACCGCGAGTTCGACGCCGCGCTCGGCACCGGCATCCGCACCATGCCCGGCGCCGCCCGGATCCTGCAGCTCGCGGGCGCGAGGGTGCCGCTGGGCTGCGCCTCGAACTCGTGGCTCAGCTCGCTCGAGGACAAGCTCGCCCTCGGCGGGCTGCGCGAGCACTTCACGGTGCTCGAGGCCTCGGACACCGTCGAGCGCCCCAAGCCCGCCCCGGACATGTACGCGGCCGCCGCCCGCGCGCTCGGCGCCGACCCCGCGGAGGTGCTGGCCCTCGAGGACTCCGAGACGGGGGCCCGGGCGGCGCGCGACGCGGGGCTGCGCCTGATCGCGGTGCCGGCGCCCGGGCATGCCGCGCCTCCTGCCGATCTCGCGCTCGCCGCGCTGACCGATCCGGATCTGGAGGCGTGGATCACCACCTGGTGACCGTCCGGCCCCTGCGCGGCGCCCGCCCGGAGCCCGCGCCCGTCGGCCCTGCTCCTGTCGCTCCCCGACTCCTCGGCCCCGCTCCCGCCGTCCCCGGGCGCCGACGTCGGCTGGCTCACAAGATGTCCGCCGACGAGGGGAAGTTGGCCCCGCGGCGCCGATCCAGTGTTCACTGGACCCCATGAGCACATCGTCCGACCCGTCCGCTCCCCTCACCGCACGCGCCCACGGCTCCGCCCTGCGCGGGCGCGGCTGGCTGAACACCGGAGGCGTCGACCTCGACCTCGAGGCGCTGCGGGGGAAGATCGTCCTGCTCGACTTCTGGACCTTCTGCTGCGTCAACTGCCTCCATGTCCTCGACGAGCTGCGCCCCCTCGAGCAGAAGTGGGAGCAGGAGCTGGTGGTGGTCGGCGTCCACTCCCCGAAGTTCGAGTTCGAGAAGGATCCGGAGGCCCTGGCCGCCAACATCGAGCGCTACGAGGTCACCCATCCGGTCATCGACGACCCGGAGCTGAGGACCTGGAGCGAGTACGGGGCGCGGGCCTGGCCCACCCTGATGGTGCTGGACACCCACGGCCGCATCGCCGGCAACCTCTCCGGCGAAGGGCATGCCGCGAACCTCGACCAGCTCATCGAGCAGCTCGTCGGCGAGGGCGAGGCCGACGGCACCCTCCGCCGCGGACCGGCGCCGACGGTGCTCGAGGAGCGCACCCCGCAGACCCTCCGCTTCCCCTCCAAGCTCACCGTGCTGCCCGACGGCCGACTCGTCGTCTCCGATGCCGGGCAGCACCGCCTGGTCATCTTCCAGAACGACGGCGTGACCGTCGACGCGATCATCGGGACCGGGCAGCGCGGGCACGCCGACGGCGACGAGATGACCGCACAGTTCGCCGAGCCCAACGGCGTGCTGGCGCTGCCGGACGACGTCGCCGCCGAGGTCGGGTACGACCTGCTGGTCGCCGACACCTCCAACCATCGCCTGCGCGGGGTCAAGGTCGGCCAGGACCGGCTCCTGCGCTCCCGCACCGCGACCTCGGTCACCACCCTCGCCGGCACCGGCGACCAATGGATGCAGGGCGAGGCGCTGCCCCGCGGCGAGGGCAGCGCGCTGGACTACTCGCTGTCCACCCCGTGGGACCTGACCTGGTCGCACGCGCTGAACCGCGCCGTGATCTCGATGGCCGGCATCCATCAGCTGTGGACCTTCGACCCGGCCACCGGGGCGCTGCTGGTGCTCGCCGGCACCACCCAGGAGGGGCTGGTCGACGGACCGGTCGTCACCTCCTGGTGGGCACAGCCCTCCGGCCTCGACGAGCTGCCCGACGGCCGCATCGTCGTCGCCGACTCCGAGACCTCCGCGATCCGCGTCCTGGACCCGCAGACGATGCGGGTCTCCACCCTCGTGGGCACGGGCCTGTTCGATTTCGGGCACGTGGACGGCCCCGCCGGCTCGGCCCGGCTCCAGCATCCCCTCGGCGTCACCGCCCTGCCCGACGGCCGCATCGCTGTCTCGGACACCTACAACGGCGCGATCCGCCTCGTCGAGGAGCCCGCCGAGGGCGAGGACGGGGCACCGACGGGGGAGGCGAGCGTGGTCACGGTCGCCACGGACCTCAACGAGCCCTCCGATGCGATCGTCGGCCCGCCCGTCGACGGCATCGGCCAGCTGATCGTCGTCGAGTCCGGCACCCACCGCATCACCTGGGTCCCGGTCGCCAAGGCCGCCGAGCGCCTCATCGACGAGGGCGCCCAGCGCTCCGAGCGACCGGTCACTGAGGTCGGGCCCGGCCCGCTCACGGTGCGCGTGCTGTTCACCCCTCCGCCGGGGCACAAGCTCGACGACTCGCTGGGCCCCTCCACCCAGGTCACGGTCTCGACCACCCCCACCTCGATGCTGGCCTCCGGAGGCGGCGTGGACACCGCGCTCGAGCGCGTCCTCGAGCTCGACCCCGCCTATCCCGAGGGGGTGCTGCACGTCAGCGCGCGCGCCGCCTCGTGCGATGCGGATCCGGCGGTCGAGTTCCCCGCCTGTCACATGCACCAGCAGGACTGGGGCGTCCCGATCCGGGTCGTCGAGGGCGGACCGGCCCACCTCGACCTCTCGCTGCTCGCCTGACCCCGTGCCGCTCGCGCACACCGCTCTCCGTTATCCTCGGCCGCCGGAGTCCTGCTCCGGTGTGTCATCCTGCTCGGCCTGCCGAGCCCCGTCGTCGGAAGCTCTCTCGTGGATCTGATCACGCAATTCCCTCTGGGCGACGACCTCGCCTGGACCCTGCTCGCGCTCGGCGTCCTCGCCGTGGCCGCGCTGGTGGTGGGAGCCGTCGTCCCCAGCCGCCTGCGCCGTGACGAGGACAGCGAGCAGATGGAGGAGGGCCTGGGCCGACGGCTCGGCGCGCAGCTGCTCTCCTCCGGCTCGATCATGCTGTGGGTGGGCGTGCCCGCCGCGGTGCTGCTGTACCTCGCGCCCGGCAGCACCGATGACCGCATCCTGCGCTCGGCCCTGCTGCTGGTCGGCATCGCGCTGGGACCGCTCGCCGCGTGGCGCGGGCTGGCGATCCAGCTGGCGGCCCTGGGGCTGGATCCCGAGCGGCGGGCGCCCATGATCTCGCGCCTCGGAGCGCTGACGGTCACCGGCGCGCTCGCGCTCGCCGTGCTGCCCGTCGCGATCGTGGTGTGGTTCCTGCAGGCCGCGGCCGGCCCCGCGCTGATGGCCCTCGCGGCCGGCGCCGCGATCTCGGCGCTCGCCCTGCACGTCTGCGCCGCCCCGGTGCAGGCCGCCGCCTCCTCCGCGGCGATCCTGGTGGGCAGCGACGAGCACGAGCTCGAGGTGGAGGATCCCGACAACCTCGGCGGGCCGCACCTGCGCAGCGCCCGGATGGTCGCTCGCGGCGGCACCCTCAGCGCGGACCTCGTGGCCGTGGCCACGGCGGCCGCTGCGACGGGGGTGATGCTGGGCGTTCCCGTCCTCGCCGCGGAGGGCCTCATCGTGGTGCTCCTCGGCCTCGGCACGGCGCTGCTCGCCGCCGCCGTGACCGCCGTGGTGCCGCACCTCGGCAGCGCCGGTCATGAGCGCGGCGCCCTGGCCCTGGGCGGGCTGATCCCCTCCGTGCTCGGCGGTGCCGGCGCGGTCGCGGCCTCGGCGCTGTGGATCCCCTCCGTCTACAAGGACCTGCGCTTCGAGGACGTGGGCCTGGAGAACTTCACCGATCCCTCGATCACGGGCGGGACGCCCACGCCGCGCGAGGAGCTCGAGCCGCAGATCGAGCAGGCGGTGGCCGACATGGGCCAGTTCATCTCCCAGACCGACGACTCGCAGTACGCCAGCGCCTTCCTCGACAACCTGACCCTGTACACGATCACCCCGAACGTGGTGGTCGCGCTCTCCCTCGGGCTCGGCGTGCTCATCGCGATCGCCGCCACCGCGCTGCTGAGCGGCTCCGGTCACCGCTTCGGAGGGACCGTGAGGCGGGCCGCCCGCACCAGCCGCACCGGCGGGGCGCTGGGTCTGACCGCCGGGCTGGGCTCGACCGCGCTGGCCGCCGCCGGCGTCGTGGCCCTGCTGGTGCTGCTGGCCGCCGTGCTCGCGGTGCTCTCCGCGGGGGTGCCGGCGCTCGCCCTGGCCCTGCTGGTCCATGCCGCTCTCGGTGCACTCGTCGTCGTGGCGGGACATGCGGGCTCCCTGCTCGCCACGACCCTCACCGACGCCCCGGAGACCGAGCGCGGTCTGCAGGGCGCCGCCGCGAGCGCCGGGACCGGCCCTCGTGCCGTCCTGCTGCTGTCGGGCACGCTCCTCGGCCTGGCGGCGCTGGGTCCCGTGGTCAGCGCCCTGCAGCTCGCGCCCCGCGCCGGCACCGTCTGGGAGGACCGCGCCCTGCACGCCCTCACGCCCTCCTCGCTCACGCTGCTCGCGGGAGCGGGGCTGGGCGTGATCACGGTGCTGCTGGTGACCTCCTCGCTGCTGGACGGCGCCCGTCGGCTCGGCGCGAACGCCGTGGTCGAGACCCGTGCGAGCATGCTCGAGGGGCGCGCCAGCGCGGAGCTCGTCGACCTGCCCGACATGGTGCGCCGCGCCGCGGTGACCCCGGTGGTGGTGGCCGTGCTGATGCCGGTGGTGGCCGGATTCGGCCTGGGACCGGCGGCGCTGCCGGGACTGGTGCTGGGGGTGGTGCTCACCGCGGCCGGGCTCGGGCTGTGGATGATCGGCTCGGCCTCGACCCTCGACGGCGCCGCGGCCGTGATCGGCTCCGGCCGCTACGGGGGGCGCGGCTCCTGGGGCCACTCCGGCGCTCTCGGCGGCTCGGTGCTCACCGGGATCCTGCGCGCGACCGTCGGCTCGGTCGCCCTGCCGCTGCTGCTGACCACGGGTCTTCTCACCGCTCTCGCGGTCAGCGCCGTCGTGGGGATGAACACCGACGAGACGAGCCCCTACCTGCGCTGGGGCATCGCCGTGATCGCCCTGATCATCGCCCTGGCCTGCTGGGTGGTCGCCGCGACCGCGCCCGAGGTCGATCTCGAGGACGGCGAGGGCGAGATCGCCCGGCCCCTGTTCGCCCGTGCCGAGGAGGAGCCCGCCGAGGCCCTGGACGCGATGGACTGGGAGGTCGAGGGCGAGAGCACCGAGCAGGTCCCCGTCCCGACCCGGGCTCCGGGGCGCGGCAAGCGCGCCCGGCGCCGAGCCGCCGCGGCGGCCCGGGAGGACGCGGCCGACGACGCGGGGTCCGACGACGCGGGGTCCGACGACGCCGGGTCCGACGGCACGGACCCGGACGGCACGGATCCGGACGACGCGAAGACCTGAGGAGAGCTGATCGGGCGCCCCGCAGCGGCGGCCGACGAGAGCGCCCCCGGCGCCCCGCGGAGGCGGGGGCCGGGGGCGCTCGGCGTCGGGGGCCGGAGGGAGGGGCGGAGGAGCCTCAGACCTCCGCGCCGAGGCCGCGCAGCACGAAGGCCTCGAGGGACGTGCGGGAGTAGCGCTTGGCCGAGGAGCCCACCAGGAGACCGTTGATGATGCGCACGGTGGCGTCCACGTCGAGGTCCGCGGCGAAGTCCCCGCTCTCGACGCCGTCGGAGACGATGGTGCGCAGCACGTCCTCGATCAGCACCACGTGCTCGCGCATGCGCGCGGCGGTCTCGGGCGTGAGGGTGGCGCCGCCGGAGGTCTGCGGGACGTGGAAGGAGACGTTGAGGTCCAGCTGCGTGTGCACATAGGCGATCGCGGCGTCGCGGGGAGTGGCGGAGTCGCTCACCCCGGCGCGCAGCTGCTCGATGTAGTCCGTGGTCTCGTGGATCGCGTACTCGACCAGCAGGGTCTCGCGATCGGGGAAGTGGTTGTACATCGCGGTGCGGCCGACGCCGGCCTCCGAGGCGATCCGCGAGAACGTGACCGACTCGAACTCCTGGGTCTCCAGCAGCGCATCGAGCGCGTCGAAGATCTTCTCCCGCGTGCGCTCGCGGTGCTCCTCGAGGGACCCTCCGATGATCTTGGGCATGCCGCATTCTTACACTTCGCGACAGATCGACATAACCTGTGGCGAAACTGGTTCGCGGTGCAGGTCACCGCGCCGCCCGCGGTCCCTGTCCGCCCTCGGACGCAGAACGCCGACCCCCGTGGGGGTCGGCGACCGGAGAGCGGGTGACGGGAATCGAACCCGCGCTGTCAGCTTGGGAAGCTGAAGTTCTACCATTGAACTACACCCGCGAAGAGCTGCCCGATCGGTGGGTGATCCGGAGGATCGTGGCCGCTCGAGCGAACGCGGATCAGCATACCTCCTCCGGGCGGTGCTTCGCGAACCGGGCCCGCGGACGAGGTCGGGGGCACGTCGGGCGGCCGGGTCGGGAGGAGCGCCGGGCGATGCCCCGGTGCGCCGGGCCGCGTCGGGCGGACCGGGGCGACAGGCCGGGGGCGGGTGCGCGATCCCGTCTTCGCCGGACGGGATGCCGCCGGCGCCGGAGGAGGGTTAGTGTGGTCGCCGTGCTGCTGAGCGATCGTGACATCCGGGCCGAGATCGAGGCCGAGAGGGTGCGACTGGACCCCTTCGACGACGAGATGATCCAGCCCGCCTCCGTGGACGTGCGGATCGACCGCTACTTCCGCCTCTTCGACAACCACAAGTACGCGATGATCGACCCCTCCCTCGAGCAGGCCGAGCTCACCCGCGAGGTCGCGGTCGCCCCGGACGAGGCGTACATGCTGCACCCGGGGGAGTTCGTGCTCGCCTCGACCTACGAGCAGATCACGCTGCCGGACGACGTCGCCGCACGGCTCGAGGGCAAGAGCTCGCTGGGACGGCTGGGGCTGCTGACCCATTCGACCGCCGGATTCATCGATCCAGGGTTTCAGGGGCACATCACCCTCGAGCTGTCGAACATGGCGACCCTGCCGGTGGC
This sequence comes from Brachybacterium sp. AOP43-C2-M15, assembly GCF_052446295.1. Taxonomy (NCBI): domain Bacteria; kingdom Bacillati; phylum Actinomycetota; class Actinomycetes; order Micrococcales; family Dermabacteraceae; genus Brachybacterium; species Brachybacterium sp. AOP43-C2-M15. Next base: position 44,010 of record NZ_JBQSWB010000019.1, on the reverse strand, counting down.
GCTGTGGCCGGGGATGAAGATCGGTCAGCTGTGCTTCTTCCGGCTCTCGAGCGCGTCCCAGAACCCCTACGGCAGTGCCGGCAACCTCAATCGCTATCTGGGCCAGCGCGGTCCCACCCCGTCGCGCTCCGCGCAGAACTTCCACCGCACCCGGATCCTCGTGGAGGAGGAGCAGTGACCGATCCGGTCCCGTCGACGACCGCCGAGCAGACCCGCACCCGTCACCGTCTGCGGCTGCCCCGGGACACGGATCCCGGCGACGTGCTCTCCATGGTGCGCAACGTGCGCCCTGCGGCGCAGGAGGACGAGGACGGCGTGATCGATCTCGGGGACGGGGCGCGCCTGATCCCGGACCGCTCCCCGCGCGGTGCCGGGCGCTGGAGCGTGGACACCCCTCGTGAGCGGGAGGACCCGCTGCCGGAGGGGATGTCGGACTCGCACGGCTACGGCCGCGCCTTCCCCGAGGGGATGCCGTTCCGCGTCGAGCGGCAGACCCTGGATCTCGCGTGGTCGCTGGGACGACGGATGTACGGGGCGGTCGTCACCGACGGCGGCGTGCGCCTCGAACCGCATCCGTTCCACGTGCGGGACCTGAGGGTGGTCACCGCGCACGCGCTGGCACCGGAGTCCCTCGCCCAGCTCCTGGCCCCGGTGGACCCGGAGGCCGAGCTCGACGAGGTGCCCGAGAACGCCTCCCGCACCGGCTACAGCGCCACCCTCCCGCTGCCCGACGGTGAGGCGATCTCGCTGCGGGTGGGTCGCAGCTCCCGTCCGGTGGCGCTGTCCGCCCTGAGCTGGATCGAGGACGCGGTGGACTACGAGCTGGTGCACCTCACCGCCGATCCCGAGGAGGACGCGATCGAGCTGCCGGAGCCGGAGGTCGCCGAGCGCTGGCAGCACGCCTATCGCCGGATCGGTCTGCTCGCCGGGCTGCTCGTCGAGAGCGTGGGCGGGTACGTCGTGGACCTCGAGGGCTTCCTGATCGACCCGGCCGACCTCGCCTGATCCCCCTCGTCCGTTCTCCCGCGCCTGATCCCTGAGCGGCCGCGGGACCGTCGGGGCCGCCCCGAGCGGCCGCACGGGCCGGATCAGGTCGCGACCGAGGCCCTGCCGGCCGCGCCGAGCCTGATCGGGAGGAAGGCGATCAGGCCCAGCGCCATCACCAGCACGATCCCGAGGATCCCGGTGCGGGTGTCGCCGGAGATCGCGACGGTCGCGGCGAAGGCGGCGGTGCCCAGGAACCCCAGCGCCCGCCCGGTGGTCGCGTAGAGACCGAAGTTCTCCGTCTCCCGACCGGGCTGGGAGAGGCGTGTGAGCAGGTTCCGGGAGGCGGACTGCACAGGGCCGACGAACAGGCAGATCGCCAGGCCCGCCACCCAGAACACGAGGGTGGAGCCGAGCAGCAGCACCACCAGCCCCAGCACCACCACGCCGAGGCAGCCGCCGATGATCACGGGGCGCGGACCGAACCTGTCGTCGAACTTGCCGCCGAGGAACACCCCGAACCCGGCCACCAGGTTCGCCGCGATGCCGAAGACGATGATCTCGACCGGGGAGAAGCCGTAGGCGTTCGCGGCGAGGACGCCCGCGATGGAGAACACGGCGCCGAGGCCGTCGCGATAGATCGCCGAGGCGACCAGGTACTGCAGCATCACGGGCTCCTCGCGGAACGCCCGCACGACGCGGCGGACGATGCTCGCGTAGCCCTGCCACGGCGTCCACCGCTCCCCGGGGGCGGAGGCGGTGTGCGTGGGTGCCCGCAGCATCAGCGGGAGCGTCCCCACCAGGATCCACAGCGCGACGAACAACGGGATGGCCCGGTAGTTCCAGCCGTCGTCGCCGGTGATGCCGAGCAGCCCGGTGCCGGGCATCACGAACAGCACCAGCACCATGCCCAGGCACACGATCGATCCCCAGTAGCCCACCGCCCAGGCGGTCCCGGAGATGCGGCCGCGGTTCGCCGGGGTCGAGATCTCGGGCAGCACCGAGTTCACGAAGACGCCCGCGAGCTCGCTGAACACCACGGCGAGGGCGATCAGCGCGGCGCCGAGGGTGAGGTAGTCGGAGTCCAGCGCCACCAACGGCATCAGCGCGATCGTGACGACGGTCGCGAGCGTGGTGATCCGCAGCAGGGTGTTGCGGGCTCCGCCGCGGTCGGCGAGGTTCCCCAGCAGCGGCGCGAGCAGGGCGATCGCCACCGCCCCGAGCGCCTGCCAGGTGGTGAGCACCTGGGAGCCGTGAGCCTGCGCCGCCGTGATCGCCGCGTCGCCGACGGCGCCCTCGGTGGCGACGGCGCTGGCGACATAGGTCGCGAAGACGAAGGTGAGGATCACGGAGCTGAAGGCCGACATGCCGCCGTCCCAGAGCGCGAAGGGGACGACGGGCGGGCGCGACGGGCGGGCCGCGGACCTGCGCGCGCCCGGGTCCGAGAGGGTGGCCATGGGGTCACTCTACGGAGACCTGGGCACGGCGAAGGGGGATCAGCGTGATCTGTGCGATTCCCTCGCCCCGATCCAGGAACGGGACGGCTCGCTCCCGTAAGATGTCAGCGGCCCTTCCCCTCCCCGCACCGGACGGAGACCTCTGTGTTCACGATGCTGCTCGCCCACCTCGTGGCGGCGCTCGTGGGACCCCTCCTGGTGCGCAGGCTGGGCCGCAACGCCTTCTATCCGCTGGCCGTGGTGCCGGCGGCGTCGGCCGCCTGGCTCCTCTCGATCGACCCGCGCACCCTCACCGAGGCGCCGCGCGAGGAGGCGGTGTCCTGGATCCCGGCGTTCGGGATCGATCTCGCCTTCCGCCTGGACACGCTGAGCTGGGTGCTGGCGCTGATCGCGACCGGTATCGGGGCGGTCGTGCTGGTGTACTGCGCGCGGTACTTCAAGGACACCGAGCCCGGGCTGGGGCGCTTCGCCGGGGTGCTCACCGCCTTCGCGGGGGCCATGCTGGGACTCGTCCTGGCCGACGACGTCATGGTGCTCTACACCTTCTGGGAGCTCACCACCGTCTTCTCCTACCTGCTCATCGGTCATTACCAGGACAAGCAGGCCTCGCGCCGTGCCGCCCTGAACGCGCTGATCTCCACCACCGTCGGCGGTCTGGCGATGCTGGTGGGCCTGCTGATGGTGGCGGCGCCGGCGGGCTCGATGCGCCTGTCGGTGATCGTCGCCGATCCGATGTGGGAGCAGGCGGGGCCGTACCTGATCACCGCGATGGTGCTGATCCTGGCCGGCGCCACCAGCAAGTCCGCGCTGGTGCCGACGCACTTCTGGCTCCCGGGCGCGATGGCCGCCCCGACCCCGGTCTCCGCCTACCTGCATGCCGCGGCGATGGTGAAGGCGGGCGTCTACCTGATCCTGCGGACGGCGCCCGCGCTGACCCACCTCGAGATCATCACCATGATCCTCGCGGCGCTCGGGGCCGCCACCATGCTGGTGGGCGGCTGGCGCGCGCTGCGGCAGACGGACATCAAGCTGCTGCTCGCCTACGGCACCGTCTCCCAGCTGGGCTTCCTCGCCGCGGTCACGGGTCTGGCCACGCACGACGCCCTGCTCGCGGGCCTGGCCATGCTCATCGCGCACGCCGTGTTCAAGGCGCCCCTGTTCATGGTCGTGGGCATCATCGACAAGAAGTTCGGCACCCGTGACCTGCGCGTCCTCTCCGGGGTGGCCAAGGTCGCCCCCGTGGTGGCCGTGATCGGCACGGTCTCCGCCGCCTCGATGGCGGCGGTGCCGCCGCTGTACGGCTTCGTGGCCAAGGAGTCGATCTACACCGCGCTGTGGTACGCCGGTGGATGGCAGCGCCTGCTGCTCATCTCCCTGGTCGCCGGCTCGATCCTCACCGTCGCCTACTCCTGGCGCTTCGTGAAGGGCGCCTTCGGGACCGCTCCCGGAGCCCCGCAGGTCGACAGGCCGGTGATCCCGGTCCTGTTCTGGCTGCCGCCCGCGCTCGTGGCCGTGTTCTCGATCGTCCTGTCCGTCGCCGCCGGTCCGCTCGAGGAGATGCTGCGCGCCTTCTCCTCGGTGCTGCCGGAGACGGAGGAGGCCGTGCACCTGGTCGTGATCCCGCATCTGGGGGTCCCGCTGCTCGCCTCCGTGGTCACCCTCGGGCTCGGCATCGCCCTCTGCGCGGCCGCCAAGCCCTTCGCGACGCTCCAGAAGCGCCTCTCCCCGCAGCGCTGGGCCGAGGGAGGCGCGTTCGAGGCCTTCGACGCCGAGCGCGGCTTCCGCCGGATCCTGCGCGCCACCGACGCGCTGTCGATCGTGGCGACCACCCTGTTCCAGCGCGGTTCGCTGCCGTACACCCTGGGCACGATGCTGGTGGTGCTGATCGCGCTGGTGGGCCCCGTGACCCTGACCCAGGCGGGCCTGCCGGGCAACCTGGTGCTCTTCCAGCACCCGGTCGAGCTGATCGTGCTGCCGGTGGCGGCGCTCGCCGCGATCGGGGCCGCCCGCTCCCGTCGGCGTCTGCGCGCCGTCTTCCTGATCACCGTGACCGGGTACATCGTCGCGCTGCTGTTCCTCGTGGTGGGCGCCACGGACGTCGCCACCACCCAGGTGCTCGTCGAGACCGCGATGACGGTGGTGCTGGTGCTGGTGCTGCGCCGGCTGCCGATCCACTTCTCACGGCGCCCGCTGCGGATCGGCGCCTGGGGTCGCTGGGCGATCGCGATCGCGACCGCGGTGGTGCTGTGCGGCGCGACCCTGTACGCGGCAGACGCGAGGTACCGCGAGGCGCTCGGGCCCGGGCTCATCGAGACCGCGTACACGATCGGCGGCGGCCACAACGTCGTGAACGTGACCCTGGTCGACGCCCGTGTCTGGGACACGATGGGCGAGATCTCCGTGCTGCTGGTGGTGGCCACGGGCGTGGCCTCGCTGGTCTTCGTCACCCGCCGCGAGCGGCCGATCGCGCGGGTGCGCGATCTCGAGGCGAAGACCTCGATCTGGCGTCGGCGCAACGACTCCGACCTGCCGCAGAACGCCCTGGACTTCGATGCGCGGCCCGACGACGTCGCCGGCGGCAACCGCTGGCGCACCTGGCTGTCGGCGGGGCTGACGCTCGCCCCCGAGCGGCGCATGGTGATCCTCGAGGTCATCACCCGCATCGCCTTCCCGATGATGATGATGTTCTCGGTGTACCTGCTGATGGCCGGCCACAACCTGCCCGGCGGCGGCTTCGCGGGCGGTCTGGTCGCGGGTCTCGCGCTCGCCCTGCGGTACATCGCCGGCGGCCGCTACGAGCTCACCGAGGCGGCACCCGTGCAGGCGGGCCTCGTGCTCGGCGGCGGCATGGCGATCGCGGTGCTCTCCGGGGTGCTCCCGCTGCTGTTCGGCGGGACCGTCTTCGCGACCGCGACCCCGGTGGTCCACGTGCCCGTGCTGGGCGAGCTGCACTTCCCCAGCGCGCTCCTGTTCGACATCGGCGTCTACCTCGTGGTGGTCGGGGTGATGCTCGACTTCCTGCGCTCCCTCGGCTCGCAGATCGACCAGCAGCAGGAGGCCGATGCCGATGCCCGTTAGCCTCGCCCTCCTCCTCACCGCCGGCGTGATGGTCGCCTGCGGCGTCTACCTGATGCTCGAGCGCACCCTGTCCCGGATCATCCTGGGCTACGTGCTGCTGAGCAACGGCGTGAACCTGCTGTTCATCATCGCCGTGGGCACCCCCGGGATCCCGCCCTTCGAGGGCACCGGCGATCCCGAGGAGATGACCGATCCGCTGCCCTTCGCGATGGTGCTCACCGCGATCGTGATCTCGCTGGGCATCACCGCCTTCGGCATGGCCCTGTCCTACCGGGCCTGGCAGCTGTTCGGCCACGACGAGGTGCCCGACGACGTCGAGGACCGGCGGGTGCTGCGCCGACGCCGCAAGCGCACCGAGGACGCGGAGCACCTGCCCTGGTCCCAGGCCCTGTCCGAGGAGTCGCGGCGCGGTGCCCTGGCCCAGTCCCAGGGGATGTTCCCCGCGGAGGACGACGACCCGCTGGGCTCGGACCTCACCAGCGCCGAGGACGTCCCGCAGGACGCCACGGAGGCGGACGAGGGCGAGGCGCCCAGCTCGCGGCCCGCACGTCGCCGCGCGGGCCGGCGCGAGGCGCGCCCGGGGCAGGAGCGTCCCGGCGACGAGCGCCAGGAGGTCCCGCCCGACGGGACGGGCGACGCCCACGACGTCGCCGGCGCCCCCGGCGCCGGCCCCGCCACCGAGACCGACCGCGAGCACACCGATGGACGGGGTGAGTCATGAGCATCGAGCTGCTCCTCGCCCTGCCGGTGATGCTCCCCCTGGGCGGGGCCGCGTTCACCCTGCTGCTGCGCCACTACTCCCGCCTCCAGCTGGGCGTCGCGGTCTTCACCCTGATCGCGATCTTCACCGTCTCCCTCGTCCTCGGTTACCACGTCATCCAGAACGGCGTGCTGGTCCTGCAGATCGGCAACTGGACGCCCCAGCTCGGCATCGTGCTGGTCGCGGACCGCCTGACCGCGCTCATGCTCCTGGTCTCGAGCTTCGTCACCCTCGCGGTGCTGGTGTACTCGAGCGCGCAGACGGTCAGCGAGAACATCGAGCGCACCCCGGTGGCGATCTACCACCCCACCTACCTGGCCCTGGTGGCCGGCGTGTCGATGGCGTTCCTCGCCGGCGACCTGTTCAACCTCTACGTCGGCTTCGAGGTGCTGCTGGCGGCGAGCTACGTGCTGCTCACCCTCGGCGGCTCCGCCAGCCGTGTGCGCGCCGCGACCACGTACGTGATCGTCTCGCTGCTGAGCTCGGTGATCTTCCTGGCCGCGATCGCCGCCATCTACTCCGCGACCGGCACCGTGAACCTGGCCGAGCTCGCCGTGCGGCTGGACGGGCTGGACTCCGGGATCCGGATGGTCCTGGAGCTGATGCTGCTGGTCGCCTTCGGGATCAAGGCCGCGATCTTCCCGCTGAGCGCCTGGCTGCCGGACTCCTACCCGACCGCTCCCGCCCCGGTGACCGCGGTGTTCGCGGGCCTGCTCACCAAGGTCGGCATCTACGCGATCCTGCGCCTGGAGACCCTGCTGTTCCCCGCCTCGCAGATCTCGAACCTGCTGCTGGCCGCCGCGGCGCTGAGCCTGATCATCGGCATCTTCGGCGCGGTCGCTCAGACGGACCTCAAGCGAGTGCTGTCCTTCACCCTGGTCTCCCACATGGGCTACATGCTGTTCGGCATCGGCATGACCACGCAGATGGGCATGGCCGCGACGATCTACTACGTCGCCCACCACATCACCGTGCAGTCCACGCTGTTCCTGGCGGCCGGTCTCATCGAGCACCGCGGCGGCACCACCAACCTGATCAAGCTCGGCGGGCTGCAGAAGCTCGCCCCGGTGATCGCGGTGCTGTTCTTCGTGCCCGCCATGAACCTCGCCGGCATCCCGCCGTTCTCCGGGTTCATCGGCAAGGTGGGCCTGATCGAGGCCGGCATCGCCTACGACCGCACCTCGGGCTGGATCCTCATCGCGATCAGCGTGATCACGAGCCTGCTGACCCTGTACGCGATCGCGAAGATCTGGAACCGCGCCTTCTGGCAGGAGCCCAGCGAGGAGATCATCGCCCGCGACGTGCCGCTGCCGAAGGTGATGATCGGCGCGACCGCGGCGATGGTCACCTTCTCGCTGGTGCTCACGGTCCTGGCGGGTCCGATCATGACCTATGCGGACGAGGCGGCGAGCTCGGTCCTCGAGCGCACCTCGTACGTCGGCGCGGTGCTCGGCGACGAGGCCGCGGAGGATCTGCAGTTCCGGATCGATGACGACGGGCACCGGCTGGACGGCGACGGGCAGGAGGTGGAGCGATGATCGTGCGACGGCTCGTGGACCTGCGCCACTCCTGGCTGTGGATGCTGCTGTCGGTGACCCTGTGGTGCCTGCTGTGGGGCGGCGTCGACCTGAAGAACGTGCTGGGTGGGCTGTTCGTCGCCGCTCTGGTCTTCGTCCTGTTCCCGATGCCTCCGACGGGCCATGAGCTCACCCTGCGACCGGTGCGCTTCACGCTGTTCGTGCTGCGCTTCCTCGGGGACTGCGTGATCTCCGCGATGCAGGTGGGCTACTTCTCGGTGCGCCCCGGGCCGCAGCCGCCCAGCTCCGTGATCGCCGTGAAGATGGCCTCCCGCTCGGACTTCTTCCTCACCTTCACCGGGGTGCTGTGCACCCTGATCCCGGGATCCGTGGTGGTGGAGGCGCAGCGCGCCACCGGCATGCTGTTCCTGCACTCCTTCAACGCCGGCACCCCCGAGGCGGTCGAGAAGGCCCGCGAGGGGGTGCTCGCGCAGGAGCGGCGCCTGCTGTGGGCCGTCGGCCGCCGCGAGGTGCTCGAGGAGGCGGGTCTGCGATGAGCCCCTTCGAGCTGCTGCTGGCGATCTACGGCGTGGTCCTCGCGCTCGCGGGCCTCGCCGTGGTCTACCGGATGGTGGTCGGCCCCACCATCCTGGACCGTGCGATCTCGAGTGATTCCCTGGTCACCCTGGTCGTGATGGGCATGGCGCTGTACGTCGCGTACACCGAGGCGGCCTGGGCGGGCCCGGCGATGCTGGGTCTGACCGGGCTGGCCTTCATCGGCACCGTCACCTTCGCGCGCTTCGTGGCCCGCGAGGACCCCTCGCAGGGGCGCCGGCGCCGGGACGCCGCGGAGCCGAGCACCGACACCGGTCCGCACGAGGCGATCCATCCCGGTCCTGCCGCGGGGGGCGGCGCCTGGCCGGACAACACCTACGACGCGGCCGCGGAGGGTCCCGATGCCGCCGCGGAGGGTCAGGACGCCGTCCTGGAGGAGGAGGACGTCGACCTCGAGGACCCCGTCGAGGATCCCGCGCACCCGGGCGAGCCGCTGCCGAGCCCCGTGACCGAGGAGACCGACGCGGGCGAGGGCGGGAGCCGACCCGCCGACGCCACCGACGCCGACGCCGACGCCGACGCCGACGCGGACGCGGACGAGCCGGAGCAGGGCTTCGGCGCCCAGCCGGGCTCGCGCGGCTTCGAGGACGACCCCTGGAGCACCGGGGCCGACGGCAGGACGGAGGGACCCCGATGACCACGATCGAGATCATCGCCGCAGTGCTGATCGGCGGCGGGCTGCTGCTGGGCGTCGTCGCCGCGATCGGGCTGAACCGCTTCGACGGGGTGCTCATGCGCATCCACGCCGCGTCCAAGCCGCAGGTGCTGGGGCTGATCCTGGTCTTCTCCGGGGCTGCCCTGGTGGCGGGGTCCTGGTCCCTGGCCGGGCTGCTGCTGGTGGTGCTGCTGGCGCAGATGCTCACCGTGCCGGCCTCGAGCGTGATGGTGGGGCGAGCGGCCTTCCGCCGAGGCTTCGTGCGCGGCGGGGACTACGCGATCGACGAGCTCACGCCCCGGCTGGCGGACACCGGCGATGACGATGACGACGAGGACGGCTTCGTCGACGAGACCGGCGACGACCATGAGGGGATGGCCGACGGCGACAAGGACCGCTTCCCCGAGAACGTGGTCACCGACGCCGTCGAACCGCTCACCGGCCACAACTGGGAGGAGCCGGAGGGCGGCGACGAGGTCGAGGACGAGGACGTCATCGACATCGACCTCGAGGACGAGACCGAGCTCGAGGCCGAGGAGGTCGCCGAGCGCGGCCCGCGGCACTGACACGCAGCACTGACACGTGGCGCCGGCACGTGGCGCCGGCACGTGGCGTCGGCTCGAGACGCTGGCGCGAGGCGTCGGCGCCCGCCGCCCGGCACCTGGCTCGGACGCCCGGAACCGCACGGAGCCGGCCCTGCGCTCCGTCCGGGCGTGCCGGAGGATCAGAACAGGCCCACGGACTCCCCGGCCTCGGTCACGCCCATCCGCAGTGCGGCCGGCTCCTTGGGCAGACCGGGCATCGTCATGATCGCGCCGGTCAGCGCGACCACGAAGCCCGCACCGATCTTCGGCACCAGGTCCCGCACGTGGAGCACGTGCCCCGTGGGGGCACCCAGCGCCGTGGGGTCGTCGGAGAAGGAGTACTGGGTCTTGGCCACGCAGACGGGCAGGGTGTCCCAGCCGTTGCGCTTCAGCATCCGCAGCTGCGCCGGGGCGCGATCCTCGAAGACCACGTCGTCGGCCCCGTAGATCTCGCGCGCGAGGGTGCGCAGCGAGTTCTCGATGCCCTCGGCCGGATCGTAGAGGTGGTGGAAGTCGGGAGCGCCCTCACCGATCGCCGCGAGCACCTGATCGGCGACGGCGAGACCGCCCTCGCCGCCCTTCGCCCAGACCTCGGAGAGCGCGGCACGGAAGCCCTGCTCCTCCGCCCAGCGCAGCACCGCCTCGAGCTCCGCCTCGGTGTCGCTCGGGAAGCGGTTCAGGGCGATCACGGGCTCGATCCCGAACTTGCGCATGTTCTGCACGTGACGGGCGAGGTTCTCGGTGCCGGCCAGCGCGGCCTCGATGTCCTCGTCCTCGAGGTCACCCTTGGCGACGCCCCCGTGCATCTTCAGCGCGCGCACGGTCGCGACGACCACGGCGGCGTCCGGGGAGAGGCCGCCGATGCGCGACTTGATGTCCAGGAACTTCTCGGCCCCGAGGTCCGATCCGAAGCCCGCCTCGGTGACGGTGATCTCGCCCAGCGACAGGGCCAGGCGGGTCGCGGCCAACGAGTTGCAGCCGTGGGCGATGTTGGCGAAGGGGCCGCCGTGCACGAGGGCCGGGGTGCCGCCGAGGGTCTGGACCAGGTTCGGCAGCAGGGCGTCCTTGAGGAGCATGGTGATGGCACCCCCGACGCCCAGGTCGGCGACGGTGACGGGGGCGCGGTCGGCGGTGAAGCCGACCACGATCCGGTCGATGCGGGCTTCGAGGTCCTGCAGGTCGGACGCGAGGCAGAGCACGGCCATGATCTCGGAGGCCACCACGATGTCGAAGCCGTCCTCGCGGGGGACGCCCTGCAGGGGGCCGCCCAGTCCGATCGTGATCTTCCGCAGGGCGCGGTCGTTGACGTCGACCACGCGCTTCCACTGGATCCTGCGGGGGTCGATGTCCAGGGCGTTGCCCTGCTGGAGATGGTTGTCCACGAGGGCGGCGAGGGTGTTGTTGGCGATCTGGATGGCATGGAAGTCGCCGGTGAAGTGGAGGTTGATGTCCTCCATCGGGACCACCTGGGCATGACCGCCGCCGGTCGCACCGCCCTTGATGCCCATGATCGGCCCGAGGGCCGGCTCCCGCAGGGCGACCACGGTGCGGCGGCCCTTGAGGGTGAAGGCGTCGGCGAGACCGACGGTGGTGGTCGACTTGCCCTCGCCCGCCGGGGTGGGGGACATGGCCGAGACCAGCACCAGCGCGCCGGTCCGCCCGGTCGGCGTCATCCGCCGCACGTCGATCTTCGCCTTGTCGGTGCCGTAGGGGATCAGGGCCTCGGCGGGCACCCCCGCCCTCTCGGCGATCTCGGTGATGGGCTGCAGGGTCGCCGCCTGGGCGATCGCGAGGTCCGGGTTCTCGGCAGACATCATCGTCCTCCAGGGTGTCGAGGGCTCGGGTCGTGACCCGAGCGGATCCGTCCTCCAGCCTACGGGGGAGCGGGCCCGCAGGAGCGGGATCCGCCGACTCGCTCCGGGACCTCCGCGGAGGTCGTCCCGGCCCTCGAGGCGGACCGGGACTCGACGGCGCACGATCGCCCGGACCGGCCGAGGGTCGACGGGGGAGTCCCGACCGCCAGGACCGCGCCGAGGGGCCGGCCGGGTCTCCGAGGGAGCCGGGACGTTCAGCGCTCCTCGGCGTGCAGCCGCGCCGCCTGCCGCGTCAGGTGATCGCGCTCGGCGAGCGAGCGCGCCTGCTGCGCCGCCTCGGCATACAGCCGGGCCGCCGCCCGGCGGTCCCCGTCGGCCTCGTGCAGGTGAGCCGCGACCGCCGTGTACCGGGGCACGGAGGGGTCGATCTGCGCGAGCACGGCGAGACCGGCCCGCGGCCCGTCGGCCTCGCCGACCGCGACGGCGCGGTTGAGCCGCACGATGGGGCTCGGGGTGAGGGCGGCGAGCTCGTCGTACCACTGCACGATCTGGACCCAGTCGGTCTCCTCCGTGCTGGGGGCGTCGGCGTGGAGAGCCGCGATCGCCGCCTGGGCCTGGAACTCGCCCGGGCGGTCCCGGGCCAGCGCCTGCTGCAGGATCTCGATGCCCTCCCGGATCAGAGCGGTGTCCCAGCGGGAGCGGTCCTGGTGGGCCAGGGGGATGAGGGCGCCGTCGGCCGCGGTGCGGCTCGCGCGACGGGCATGGTGCAGCAGCATGAGGGCGAGCAGCCCGTGGACCTCGGGGTCGTCGACGAGGCGGGCGAGCTCGCGGGTGAGGCGGATCGCCTCGGCCGACAGGTCGACGTCCCCGGAGTACCCCTCGTTGAAGATCAGGTAGAGCGTGCGGGCCACCGACGCCGCGGACCCGGGCTCGTCGAGCCGTCGGCCGGAGACGGTGCGCTTGGCCCGGCTGATGCGCTGGGCCATCGTCGTCTCGGGGACCAGGTAGGCCTCGGCGATCTGGCGGGTGGTGAGGCCGCCGACGGCCCGCAGGGTGAGCGCCACCGCTGAGGACGGGGTGAGCGAGGGGTGAGCGCACAGGAAGAACAGCCACAGCGAGTCGTCCCTCGTGGCGGCGGGCCCGGGCGGCGGCTCGGCCTCGAGCCGGTCCTCGCGTCGACGACGCGAGGTCGCGGAGCGCGCCGCGTCGAGGAACTTCCGCCAGGCGACGGTGATCAGCCAGCCCTGCGGATCCCGCGGCGGCTGCTCCGGCCAGGTCCGGAGGGCGTCGATCAGGGCCTCCTGGACGGCGTCCTCCGCCGAGGTGAAGTCGGCACCGCGGCGCACGAGGACCTGCAGGACGGCCGGGGCGGTCCGTCGCAGCAGGTCCTCGTCCAGCGCACGCGGGTCGGTCATTCAGCGCCTCTCGCGGCTCACGATCTCGCCGACCTCCGAGAGGGTGGGCGGCGGGACGAACAGCGGCCGCAGCTCGAGCCACTCGCCCATGGGCTCTCCGCCCGCACCGGGCTCGGAGGAGAGCTCACCGGCCAGCTCCACGGCGCGCTCGTAGGAGTCGACATCGATCAGCATCCAGCCGGCGACGAGGTCCTTGGTCTCCGCGAACGGGCCGTCGGTGACCGGAGGCCTCCCCTCGCCGTCGTACCGCACCCAGGTGCCCTCGGGGCTGAGGGCCTGGCTGTCGACGAACTCGCCGCTCTCCTTCAGCCGCTCCTCGAAGTCCTCCATGAACTGCATGTGCGCCGAGATCTCCTCCTCGGTCCACTCGCTCATGGGGACGTCGTTCACGGTCCTCGGGGCGCCGCGGTAGTGCTTCAGCATCAGGTACTTGGGCATGGGTCTCTCCCTCTGTGCGAGGCGACCCTCGATGGTCGCCGTCATGTCCGGGACGGAGCAGGGTGCCGGATCTCGACATCCACGAGGACGCGGATGGGGAGGAGCTTAACCAAGGGCTCCCGACGGCACCCTGCCCCGCCCGCGCGCCCGAGGGGAGCTCAGGCCGCTGAGCGCTGCTCGATCGGACGCCGGCGCAGCGCCGGGGTGAGGATCGCAGGCGTGCGGTGCTCCTGATCCATGCGGCCCACCCCCGTGCCGGGCGCGACGATCTCGTCGATGCGGTCCAGGACGTCCTCCGAGAGGGTGACCTCCGCCGCGGCCAGGGAGTCCTCCAGCTGGTCCATCGTCCGCGGGCCGATGAGGGCGGCGGTGACGCCGGGATGCGAGATCACGAAGGCCAGAGCCATGTGCGTCAGCGAGAGACCGCTCGCCTCGGCGAGGGCGTGGAGCTCCTCCACGGCGTCGATGCGACGCTCGTCGCGGAGCGCGGCGAACATCTGGGTGCGACGGAGATCGCTGGTCTGCCCGCGCCGGACCCGCCCGGTGAGCATGCCGCTCGAGAGCGGGCTCCAGATGACGGTGCCCATGCCGTAGCGCTCCGCCACCGGCAGCACCTCGTTCTCCACCGCGCGGTCCAGCAGCGAGTAGTGCGGCTGCTCGGTGCGGAAGCGCTCGAGGCCGCGAGCCTGCGCCGCCCACTGGGCCTCCACGATCTCGGAGGCGGGCATGTCCGAGGTGCCGATCGCACGGACCTTGCCGCTGCGCACCAGATCGGTGAGCGCCGACAGCGTCTCCTCGATGTCGGTGCCCGGGTCGGGCCGGTGCATCTGGAACAGGTCCAGGTGGTCGGTCCCGAGACGACGCAGCGAGTTCTCGACCGCCGTCATGATCCATCGGCGGGACCCGCCGGCCCGGTTCGGGTCCTCGCCGAGCGGGCGCCCGAACTTGGTGGCGAGGACGACCTCGTCGCGACGCCCCACGAGGGCGCGGCCGAGCATCTCCTCGGAGTCCCCGTAGACGTCGGCCGTGTCGATGAGGTTGATGCCGGCGTCCAGCGCGCGGTGGACGATGCGGGTGACGTCCTCCTGGGCGCCGTTGGCCAGCGGGTGCGAGGAGAGCATCATCGCCCCGAGGGCGAAGGGGGAGACCTGGATGCCGGTGCGGCCCAGAGGGCGGTGCTTCATGGGGGACTCCTGATGTCGGGGCCGAGACGGTCTAGACTCGGCGAAACGGAACCTGCGTCCACAACGATACGGAACGCAGTTCCGTTTGTCGAGAGGAGTTCGAGAGCATGACCGACGAGCCGACGCCCGCACCCCGGCGCCGACGTGCGGACGCCCAGCGCAACGAGAACGCGGTGCGGGAGGCCGCGAAGGCGGTGTTCGCCGAGGTCGGCGTCGATGCCCCCATGCGTGACATCGCGGCCCGCGCAGGAGTCGGGGTGGGCACGATCTACCGCAGCTTCCCTCAGCGCTCGGACCTGATCATCGCGGTGGTCCGGCAGGAGCTCGAGGCGGCCGCGGAGGATGCCGTCAGGCTCGCGGGCTCGTATCCGCCGCCCGAGGCGCTGCGCCGCTGGACGGGGAGCCTGCGCCGGTTCCTCGAGACCAAGCGGGGGATCGCCGCGGCCCTGCACTCGGGCGACCCCGCCTACGAGAACCTGCCCGGCCAGCTCCTGGTGGTGGTGGCGCCTCCGGTCCAGGACATCCTCGACGCGGGAGCGGCCGACGGCTCCCTCCGGGGCGGGATCCGGGCCGGTGACCTGATCCATGCCCTGCTGCGGCTGAGCGATGCCGACCGCGCCGTCGAGCGTGACGACGCCGATGCCTCGCGCATGGTCGAGGTGCTCCTCGACGGCCTCGCCGCCCCGTCGGCCGCTCACGGGCACGGCCACGCTGCCGGGTGACGATCCTGAGGGCCCCGGGCAACGACGAAGCCCCCTGGCGGACCAGGGGGCTTCGTGGCGGTGGCTCCGACCGGCGTCGATCCGGTGACCTTTCGATTTTCAGTCGAACGCTCTACCAACTGAGCTACAGAGCCGTGGTCGCGCGGGGCGACCGAGGACAAGGTTAACAGTCCCTGCCCGGTGCTCCCAACCCGCGGGCAGGTGTGAGAGGCACGCCACGGCTGCTGACCGGCTCGGGTCGGGAGTCGGTCAGGAGACCTGGATGATCGTCTTGCCGAGGTTCCGGCCCCGCAGCATGCCGGTGAACGTCTCGGGCGCCCGGTCCAGGCCCTCGGTGACGTCCTCGGTGTACTTCACCCTCCCGGAGGCGACCCAGTCGGTCATGTCGCGCAGGAAGTCGGCGAACATGCGAGGGGCGAACTCGCGCTGGATGAAGCCGCGCAGGGTGAGGCTCTTGGCGAGCACCGTGCCCATCAGCCGGCCGCTGCGGTCGGGGCCCTCGGGCAGGGAGGTCGCGTTGTAGTTCGCGGCGAGCCCGCACACGGGCACGCGGGCGAACTCGTTCAGCTGCGGGAGCACGGCGTCCCAGACGGCCCCGCCCACGTTCTCGAAGTACACGTCGATCCCGTCGGGCGCGGCCTGGGCGAGCCGGCCGGCCAGGTCCGGGGCGCGATGGTCGAGCGCGGCGTCGAAGCCCAGCTCGTGCAGCTCGGAGAGCTTGCGCTCGCCGCCGGCGATGCCGATCGCGCGGGCTCCGTGGATCCTGGCGATCTGGCCGACGGCGGACCCGACGGGGCCGGTGGCCGCGGCGACCGCGACGGTCTCCCCGGGCTGGGGCCTCCCGATCGCGAGCAGGCCGGCGTAGGCGGTGAAGCCCGGCATGCCGAGCACGCCCAGGGCGGTGGTGACCGGGGCGGCGTCCGGGTCCAGGCGGCGCAGTCCCGTCGCGTCCTCGACGCTGTACTCCTGCCAGCCGCCGTAGCCGAGCACGGTGTCGCCGGGGGTGAGCCCGTCGGCCGCGGACTCGACGACCTCGGAGACTGTCCCGCCCACGATCACGTCCCCGACCTCCATCGGCGCGGCGTAGGACTTCGCGGCGCTCATGCGACCTCGCACGTACGGATCCAGGGAGAGGTAGCGGGTGCGCAGCAGGACCTGGCCGGGGCCGGGGGAGGGGACCTCGACGGCGTCGTGGACGAAGTCGTCGGCGGTGGGCTCGCCGTGCGGGCGCGCGGCGAGGCGGATGCGATGGTTCAGTGCGGTGGTGCTCATGCCTCGAGCGTAGGACCGCGGCGCCGGGCGTGGCCCGGGACGGCCCTGTGAGGGGTCCGACAGCGCGACGGGGAATGCGGAAGGCCCCGGAACGATGTTCCGGGGCCTTCCGTGGGGGCGACCCTGACCGGGCTTGAACCGGCGACCTCCGCCGTGACAGGGCGGCACTCTAACCAACTGAGCTACAGGGCCATGCGAGGACTTGCTGGGTCTCGCGGCGTCTCACGCTCTCGCGCTTCGACCTGGACAACTCTACCGGACGTTCTCGGGACTCTGCACCACTGGGGCTGTGAGCCGCCTCGCACTTCCGTTCCCCCTGGTCCCCGTGCTTCCGCGAGGTCCTGGGAGAGTACCCCCAACGGGATTCGAACCCGTGTCGCCGGCGTGAAAGGCCGGTGTCCTGGGCCACTAGACGATGGGGGCCCGAGCGGCGCACCGCCCGGCGTAGAGCATACCCATCCGACGCCCGTTCCGCCCCCGGGTTCTTCGTCGATGCGTCCTATCCGACATCCCTTCCCGAGGCCCGCGCGCGGGTCGCGGACGTGCGCCCTCTCACCCCCGCGGCGCGCGCGGTGCGTGGTTCGATGGCTGCATGATCCGCATCAGCCGCGAGGAGTTCGAGGAAGCGGTCGACGACGCCCTCGACTCGCTGCCCGAGGAGATCGCGCGCGCCATCGCCGAGGCGAACGTCGCGATCCTCGTCGAGGAGGAGCCCTCCCCCGAGCAGTCCGGCGGCAGGGACCTGCTGGGCCTGTACGAGGGGATCCCGCTGGACCGGCGCAGCGTCTTCGACGGCTATGCGCAGCCGGACAGGATCTTCGTCTTCCGCGGGCCGCTGCAGCGCATCGCCGTCTCCCGCGAGCACCTGGTCCGGGAGATCGCCGTGACCGTGCTGCACGAGCTGGGCCACCTCTTCGGCATCAGCGACGAGCGGCTCCACGACCTCGGCTGGGGCTGAGGGGCCCGACCACGGGCGATGACGCTCAGACCTGGTCGGTGTCGAGGTCGGTGATCCCGGCCTCGTGGGCGATGATCGCGATCTGCACCCGGTTGGTGCAGTCGAGCTTCGCGAAGATCTTCGAGACGTGCGCCTTCACGGTCGCCTCGCTCATGAACAGCCGCATCCCGATCTGCGCGTTGGAGAGCCCCGCCCCCACCGCGCCGAGCACCTCGGTCTCCCGCTCGGTGAGCTGCTCGAGCCCTGGATGGCGCTCCTGACGGCTGCCCGGGTTCGAGTCCGAGAAGTGCGAGAGCATGCGTCGCGTGATGGTGGGGGAGAGCATCGCGTCCCCGCCGGCGACCACGTGCACCGCCCGCGCCAGGTCCTGGGGCGGGGTGTCCTTGAGCAGGAACCCGCTGGCCCCGGCCTCGAGCGCCTGGAACACGTACTCGTCCATGTCGAAGGTGGTGAGCATGATGATCTTGGGCGGGTTCGGCAGGGCGCACACCGCCTCGGTCGCCGCGATCCCGTCGAGCTTCGGCATCCGCACGTCCATCAGCAGCACGTCCGGCCGGTGCTTCTGCACCAGGGTGACCGCCTCGGCGCCGTCGTCCCCCTGCCCCACCACCTCGATGCCGGGATCCGCGCCCAGGATCATCGCCAGCCCGGCCCGCACCAGGGAGTCGTCGTCGATCAGTCCTACGCGCGTCACGTCGCCGTCGGCCACGGGATCACCGCCCTCACTTCGAAGCGTCCGTCATCGGTGGGGCCCGACGTGATGGTCCCGCCCGCATGCGACACGCGGGTCTCGATCCCCGACAGTCCCATCCGGGCCCCGGGCAGATCCGTCGTGAACCCCTTGGGAAGCACATTACTGACCTCGATCACCAGCTCGGTGCCCGGCTCGCCGATCAGCGCCACCCGCGCCTTGGTGTGCAGGGCGTGCTTGTGGATGTTCGTCAGCCCTTCCTGCACCACCCGGTAGGCGGTGCGCGCCAGCTGGTCCGGGACCTCGTCGTCGATGAAGTCGAACAGGTCCACCGAGATGCCCGCGTCCTTCGAGACGGTCACCAGGCGCCGTACGTCCTCCCAGGTCGGCTGCGGCGCGAGCGGTGCCTCCTCGCCGTCGCCTCGCAGCACGCCGAGCACCTCCCGCAGCTCCGAGAGCGCCGTCGTGGCGGTCTGGCGGATCAGCCCCGCGGACTGCTGGACCTGCTCGCGCTCGAGGGTCGGGTTCACCTCGAGCGCCCCGGCCTGCAGGGCGACCAGCGAGATCTTGTGGGCAACGATGTCGTGCATCTCGCGGGCGATCCGGGTGCGCTCCGCGCGGCGTGCCTGCTCCTCGGCCGTGGCCCGGCCGGACTCCGCCTGCTCGGCGCGCTGGCGCAGCTGCGCCAGCAGCGCCCGACGGGTCGAGGTGTACATGCCGGTCGCGGCCGAGGCGGCGACGACCAGCGTGATGAGCACGAGCCCGGTGAGCCCCAGGGCGGGGCCTGCGCCGGACCACAGCCGGGTGGTGGGCACCGCGCCCGTCAGCACCGCGAGCACGGCGACCAGCAGCGTGAGCAGACGATGAGTGCTGCGGGTGGCGTAGCAGTAGACGGCGATCACCAGCACGGAGAGCGACATGATCGGTGCGTTCAGGACCAGCAGCACCGGCAGCAGCCACCGCCAGTGCCGATGTCGCAGCAGCAGGGCGCCGCCGAGCACCAGCAGGAGGCCCGTGCTCCACAGGTCGGCGGTGGAGGTCGCGAAGACCAGCAGCAGGGCCGCCTCGAGCACGATCACGACGAGGATCAGCGCCTCCTGCCAGCGATGTCGTCGCGGCGCTCCCAGCTCTTCCACGCCCTCACTGTATCGGCGCGGCGCCGCGGGACCCGTTCCGCGACGGCTGCCGCGCCTCGGCCGTCCCCAGGGTCGCCCGTGGGATCGACGGAGGTCTGCCCCCTCGTCCTCCCGGCGGACCCGGAGGGCGACCTTCGTCGTCGCGCCCATGGCCCCGGGTCGCTGGTCCGGCGACCGCACGCGGGAGGAGTCTCGTGCCATGACCTCCACGACCGATTCCGCCGCCGCCGGCACCGCCCTCGAGGTGCGGGCCCTGACCAAGCGCTACGGCGCCCGCGCCGCCGTCGAGGACCTGAGCTTCGTGTGCGCCCCCGGGACCGTGACCGGCTTCCTCGGCCCCAACGGCGCCGGCAAGTCCACCACCCTGCGCATCCTCACCGGACTCGCCCGCGCGGACGAGGGCGAGGCCCTCGTGGGAGGGAGGGCCTTCCGCGGCCTCGCGCAACCGGCGCGCA
This sequence comes from Brachybacterium sp. AOP43-C2-M15, assembly GCF_052446295.1. Classification (NCBI taxonomy): domain Bacteria; kingdom Bacillati; phylum Actinomycetota; class Actinomycetes; order Micrococcales; family Dermabacteraceae; genus Brachybacterium; species Brachybacterium sp. AOP43-C2-M15. Next base: position 24,275 of record NZ_JBQSWB010000019.1, on the reverse strand, counting down.
CCATCGGCGTGATGCTGGACGCCCGTGCGCTGCACAACGGCCGCACCGGGCTGGAGACGCTGCGGCTGACCGCTCGCACCGTCGGCATGCCCGCCTCGCGGGCCGACGAGGTGCTGGAGACGGTCGGGCTGGGGGAGGCCGGGGCCAAGCGCGTGGGCGGCTACTCCTACGGCATGCGCCAGCGGCTCGGGATCGGCGTCGCCCTGATCGGCGACCCCGCCGTGCTGGTCCTCGACGAGCCCGCGAACGGTCTGGACCCCGAGGGGATCCGCTGGATGCGTCGGCTGCTGCGCTCCTTCGCCGACGCCGGCGGCACCGTGCTGCTGTCCAGCCACCAGCTGCGCGAGGTCGAGGCGACCGTGGACCGCCTGGTGGTCATCTCCCAGGGACGCCTCGTGCGCGAGGGCACCCTCGAGGAGCTCACCGGCGTGGCGGGCACCCGGGTCGGCGCCCTGGACCTGCCTGCGCTGCGCGCCGCCCTGGACGCCCAGGGCATCGCCCACGAGGAGCGCGGCGGCGGCGAGCTCATCGTGAGCCTCGCCCCCGAGGACATGGGCCGGCTCGCCCTGCGCGAGCAGCTGGTGCTCACCTCCCTGGCCGAGAGCCACGGCACGGACCTCGAGGAGGTCTTCTTCACCCTCACCGGTCAGCACGAGGGCGATGCACCTCGCGGCGCGCCCGGTGCCGCCACCGCGCCCGCCGCGTCCGACCACGCCCCGGCACCGATCCGCTGACCCGGTCCCACCCGGCACGACCACCGGCCCGACCCGACCCAGGAGTCCCCATGCGACCCGACATCGACCTCCGCAGCTTCTTCGACACCCGCGGCACCGCGATCCTGCTGACCCTGTCCCTGCTGGCCGTGGTCGGCTTCGCCGCCCTCGGCGGTCTGATCCAGCCCGTGGTGATGCCTGACGGGACCTCGGACCTCGAGCTGACCGTCTTCGTGCTCTCCCTCCCGCTGAGCCTGATCATCCCGGTGCTGGCCGTGCTGATCACCGCCGGGGAGTGGTCCGACCGCTCGATCCAGAACACCCTGCTGCAGCGTCCCGGCCGCACCGCGGTGCTGGGCTCGAAGGTGCTCACCGCGGTCGTCGTGGTCGCCGTGCTGGTGGCGCTGTCCGTCGGCCTCGCGGCCGTGACCACCTGGATCGGCGGGGAGGTGCTGGGCGAGGGTGCGATCCTCGCCAGCATCGACGGGGTCATGACCACCCAGCTGCCGGTGCTGGGGGCGGCCCTGCTGTTCTCGCTGGCGATGGGGATCGTGCTGCAGTCCACCGTGCTCGGCCTGGTCGCCGCGATCGGCCTCCCCGTCGTCGTCTCCACGGCGGGCACCATCGCGATGGCCGTCGGCTCCCAGGGCCTCGCGGACGTGATCCGCGCCGTGGACCTGCAGTCCGCGCTGGTCGCCCTGGCGAGCGGCGAGGGGACGGCCCTCGAGCTGGTGCCGCTGCTGCTGCTCGTGGCGGTGCCGACGGCCCTGGGCGTGCAGCGCTGGAGGGTGCGCGAGGTCGGATGACCGGGAGGCGGTCCGGGGCGGCGCGGGGCCTAGGATGGCCGGACCGCGTCCGCCCCGGCGGTCCCGCCCTTCCTCGCCCGGACAAGGATTCCCGTATGGCCACCGCTGCCCGTCCCCGCCGCCTGCTCGCCCGTCTCGCCGCCGCGGCGGCAGCGTCGCTCCTGGTGCTGAGCGGATGCACCATCGGCGACGGCCGATCCGGGAGCGAGGGCTCGGACGACGGCGGCGCTGCGGACGCCCCGGGGGCCGAGGAGGACGCCTCCGATCGCGAGGAGCTCGGCACCTCGGCCGCGACCGATCTGCCCGCCGACCCCGCGGAGGACCCCGCCTATGCGGAGTACTACGCACAGGAGATCGAGTGGGGGCCGTGCGAGGGGGTCGCGGCGCTGCGGGTCGAGTGCGCCACCCTCACCGTGCCCCTGGCCTGGGACGACCCGGCCGCCGGCGACATCGAGCTCGCGGTGGGCCGTATCGCGGCGACCGGGGAGCGTGCCGGTGCCCTGGTCACCAACCCCGGCGGCCCGGGCGTCTCCGGGGTGAACTACCTCGAGAGCATGCCCTACCTGATCTCCGAGGAGGTCGCCGAGGCCTACGACCTGATCGGCTTCGACCCCCGTGGCGTGCAGCGCTCCGCCGGCGTCGAGTGCCTGGACGACGAGGAGACCGACGAGTACCTCTCCGACACGGCGGAGATGGGCTCCACCGAGTCCGACGAGCTCGGCGAGAAGTGGGCGGCCCGCGTCGCCGAGTCCTGCGAGGCGAACTCCGGGGACGTGCTGCCCTATCTCGACACCTACTCCTCCGCGCGCGACATGGACGTGCTGCGCGCCGCGCTCGGCTCCGAGCAGCTCGACTACCTGGGCTATTCCTACGGGACCTACCTCGGTGCCAGCTATGCGGACCTGTACCCGCAGCGGGTGGGGCACTTCGTGCTCGACGGCGCCGTGGACCCCACGCTCACGCGCGAGCAGTACGCCGCCGGGCAGGCGGAGGGCTTCGAAGGGGCTGTCGAGGCCTTCCTCGCCGACTGCCTCGAGGCGGGGGAGGGGTGCCCGTTCCACGGCACCGTCCCGGAGGCGGCGCAGCAGCTGCGCGACCTCCTCGACGGGATCGACGCCGAGCCGCTGAGCACGGCGGACCCGCAGCGGCAGCTCACGGGAGCCCTCGCCCGCGGGGCGGTGCTGACCCTGATGTACGAGGACGGCCTGTGGGAGCAGGGGCGCGATGCGCTCGCCGGAGCCATGGAGGATGACGGCACCGTGCTGCTGAGCATCTCGGACCGCTCCAACGAGCGCTCGCTGGACGGCACCTACCGCACCAATGCGACCTTCGCGATCGCCGCGGTGAACTGCCTCGATCGTCCTGGGCCCGCCGACGAGGAGGCCGCCGAGCAGCAGGCGCAGAGGGTCGCGGAGGAGTTCCCGACCTTCGGGCCGATGCTGGGCGGCGACGGCTGCGCCCGCTGGCCGGAGCCGCCCGTGCGCGAGCCCGCGCCGATCGCGGCCGAGGGATCCGGACCGATCGTGGTCATCGGCACCACCGGCGACCCCGCCACCCCCTATCCGTGGGCGGAGGGTCTCGCCGAGCAGCTCGAGGAGGGCGTGCTGCTGACCTTCGAGGGCAACGGACACACCGCCTACGGGCGCTCCGGCGGCTGCATCGAGGAGCAGGTCGACGCGTACCTGCTCCTGGACACGGTGCCGACGGACGGGCTCCGCTGCTGACGACGGTCCGCTGCCCGCGCTGCCGCGCACCGGCCTCGTGCGACCTCGTGCCCCTCCCCGGTGGGGCCGACGGGGAGCACGGGCGGGGCGGAGGGCCGCCGCCGGGGCTCAGGGCATCTCCCTCTCAGGGGAGTCGATGCCCGCGCGCAGCTCGGACCAGCGCCCGCGGGTGAAGTCGGGCATCTCGATCACGGCGCCGTCCTGGTCGATGGACCGCCCGCTCAGCGGCACCGGTGCGCACCAGGTCGCGGAGTCGTAGACGTCGATGTCCGGGACCAGGCCCCGGCGGATGCACTGCACGAAGCGCCACTGCAGGAGGTGGTCGGTCCCGCTGTGGCCGCCGCCGGCCTCCGCGTCGTCCCCGACTCGGCGCCACAGCCAGTGGTCGAACTCCTGCCGGTACGCGTCGAAGGGGCGCCAGAGGTGGTCGCCGTGATCCGGCTCGGTGTAGATCCGGGCGCCGGACTCGCCGACGGCCACGAAGTCCTCGAGCACGCCCCGGGTCCCGCCGAGCGAGTTGATCCGGCTGTAGGGGCGCGGTGAGGAGACGTCGTGCTCGGTGCGGATCACGCGCCCCAGCTCGGTCTCGTGCAGGCAGGTGACCAGGTCGCCGGCCACGTAGGTCTCGTCCCAGGAGGGGTGGTCCCGGGGCATGAAGCGCTCGCGGTAGTCCGCGAGGGCCCTGGCGGCCGTGGCGGTGGCGCGGATCGTGGTGATGCGGTCGCCGCGGTTGACGTCCATCGCGTTGGCGATCGGGGCCAGGCCGTGCATCGCGTAGAAGGACCGGTTGTGGGTGGTGTGCCAGGTGCGACGCCAGTGGTCGGTGTAGTAGTTCTCGTCGAACAGGAGCGCGCGCAGGTCGTGCAGGTAGCCGCCGTGCCCGGTGGTGACCTCGCCGAACAGGCCGGCGTGGGAGGCGCGGGCCATCGCCAGCTCGTTGCGGCCGTAGCAGGTGTTCTCCGCGAGGGAGAGGTGCCGGCCGGTCCGCTCGGAGGTGGCGACCAGGTCCCACATCTCCTCGATCTCGGTCGCGATGGGCAGCTCGACCAGGGCGTTCGCGCCGGCCTCGAGCGCCGCCCTGCCCTGGAGGTGGTGGAACTCCCACGGGGTCGCGATGTACACGAGATCGAGCTCGACGGCGTCGAGCATCTCCTGGAACGAGGTCTCGGAGCCTCCGAACTCGAGCGGGCGCTCGGCACCCTCGGCCTCGAGGGCGTCGGCGGTGGTTCTCGCGCGGTCGGCGCGGATGTCGCAGACGGCGTCCACGGAGGCGCCGGGCACGGTGGTCCAGCCGGTCGCCATCGTGCCGCCGCGGGCACCCAGTCCGATCAGGCCGATGCGCACGATGTCGCGCTGCTCGTAGGGGACGCCGATCATCGAGGCCCGGCCCGGGACGGGGGCCTCGGCGCTCCTCCCGGCCGGGCCCGGTGCCTGACCTGGTGCCTGACCCGGTGCCGGACCCGGGGCCTCACCCGGTGCCTGAGCCGGGGCCCGTGCCCGAGCCGGTGCGGCGGTCGCCGACGGCGCCGTTATCGCGCCGCCGGCTCCGAGGCCGGTCAGTCCGGCACCGGTGAGCAGCGTCCGTCGGGAGGGGCGGGGGTGCGGGGGCATGCAGGGTCACCTCGGCGAGATCGTCTCCCCACATCGGCCTCGATGCAGGGCCTCGGCCGCGGCGTGTGCGGACCGGGGGCGTGACGACCCTCTCACCCTGCGCGGGCGACGGGCAAAAGCTCGCGTGCGGAGGAGCTGGCCGGTCTGCGCGCTCGGACGGCGCACTCCGGGCCCTCGGTCAGCCTCCCGGGCCTCCTCCTGGTCGGCCCCCGCCGACCTCGCTGTCGACCTCGCAGTCGGGCCCGCCGCCGACCTCGCTGTCGGTCCCGCCGTCAGCCACCCCGTCGCTCCGCCGGTCCGGCGTGACGGGGATCGCGCACCGAGGCTTTGCGCCCGCCGCCCTGCGTCCCGTAGAGTGATCCGGTCCGCCGCGTGACCGGCGGAAACGCCGCCTTAGCTCAGTCGGTAGAGCGATTCACTCGTAATGAATAGGTCAGGAGTTCGATTCTCCTAGGCGGCTCGGCGCGCTCGAGGGCCCCGTTCCTGTGGTTGCACAGGGGCGGGGCCCTCGTCGATCCCGGGTCCCGGGCGCCCGGGCCAGCCGCCGTCCCCAGGTGCAGGGCTCAGCTGCCGTCTCCATGTGCGGGCCCCAGGTGCCGGCCTCAGGTGCCGGGCTCAGATGCCGAGCTCAGGTGCGGGGCCCGAGTGCCGTGCCTCAGGCCTCCGGCGGCGTCTCAGGCCTCCGGCGGCTGGGGCGGCTGCGCGAGGCCCCGCTCGAACGCGCTCAGCGCGATCTGCAGCCGTGAGGTGCACCCGAGCTTGGCCATCAGCGAGGAGACGTGCGATTTCACGGTCGACTCGGACAGGGACAGCGCGCGGGCGATCCCGGCGTTCGACTCCGCGGCGCACAGCAGGCCCAGCACCTCGACCTCGCGCTCGGTGAGCCCCAGGTCCTCCCGCGAGCGCTCGACGGAGGCGCCGACGACGGTCGAGGAGGTCCCCACGGCGGCCGAGGCGGTGATCTGCGCGGCCAGCTGCGGGGTGAGCACCGTGCCCGCCTCGTCGTGCGCGGCTCGCACCGCAGCGGCCAGGGCGGAGGGGGCCGCGGACTTCAGCAGGAATCCGCACGCCCCGGCGGAGAGCGCCTCGCGCACCTGCTCCTCGGTGCCGAAGGTGGTCATCAGCAGCACCGCGGTGCCGTGATGCCGCGCCCTGACCAGCCGGGTCGCGTCGATGCCGTGCATTCCCGGGAGCATGTGGTCCATGAGCACGACGTCCGCCGGCTGGTGGTCGAGCGCCCGCAGCAGCTCGTCGGCCGTGCCGACCGCCGCCGCGACCTCGAGGTCCTCCGTGCGTGCGAGGTAGCCGCCCAGCGCGTCGCGCACGATCGGGTCGTCGTCGCAGATCATCACCCGTGCGCTCCGGGGGCGCGGGGCGGTCTCGTGGGCGTCGGTCATGTCGGGGCCTCCATCGGCTGCGGGGTGGTGCGGGAAGCGGACGGCGGTGCGGCGTCCTCCGTCCCGTCCCGGGCGGAGGGCGCCCCTGAGGCCGCTGGTGCTCCGGGCGTCGCGGGGGCGGACGCTTCGAGCGGCACGAGCAGACGGGTGAGGAACCAGGGGCCCTCGCGCCGGGTCTCGACCCGGCCGCCGACGGCCGTCAGCCGCTCCCGGACGCCGTCGAGCCCCGCGCCTCCGGCGGGAGCGGGAGCCGGATGCCGTGCGACGCCGTTGCGCACGAGGAGCTCGAGGTCGACCCCCGACGCGGTGCGCTCGGAGCCCGCCCCCTCGTCGGCGCTCCCGCCGTCGGTATCCCCGTCGTCGGTGCCCCCGCCGTCGGCGAACTCCGCGTCGTGCTCCGTCCCCTCGCACCCCGCCGCCGTCACGGAGCGGACCTCGCCCAGCACCGCCACCGGTGCGCCGCGGTCCCCGTGGCGCACCACGTTCGCCTCGAGCTCCCGCAGGCAGCGCTCCAGGATCCCGCTGCGGGAGACGGCCCGTGAGGGCTCGCCGTCGAGCTCGACCCGAGCGGAGAAGCCCTCGGCGGCCAGGCGCAGGCGCATCGCCTCCAGCAGACCGTCGAGGGGGCGGCGGTCCTCGCCTCCGGCCGCGGACGTCGTCGAGATCGGGCTCCTGGCGGTGTCCTCGATCCGCAGGACGTCCAGCAGGTCCCGCAGCTCCAGGGTGCCCTGCCTCGCGGTCGCGGCGATCTGGGCGAAGCGCTGGGCGTCGGCCGCCGCGATGTCCGGGCGACCGGCAGCGCTCTCGGAGAGCATCACCACCCGGGTCATCGCGCGCACCCCGGTGTCGTGGAGCTCGCGCGCGATGGCGCGACGCTGCTCGGCGAGGTCGGAGATCCGGCGCGAGCGCTCGAGGTGGATCCGGTGGGCGAGGCCGCCTCCCCAGGTCCCGGCGAGCACGGCGGTGGTCTCCAGCACCACCCAGAGAAGCGCCTGGGCGACCAGGAACTCGGGGTCGTCGCCGCGCAGCAGGGCGGAGATCGTCGGCGGCAGCAGGTGCCAGGCCGCCATGGCGATCGCGGTGAGCAGGTGCCCGCGGGCGGCGCAGGCGGCGACCGCGACGGGGGAGGCGAGGATCCCCGAGCCGAGGTGCGGGGGACCGTGGCCGATCCCCAGTGTGAGCACCACCCCGACGATCACGGCGCCGGTGACGGGGCGGCGCAGCGAGAAGCCGCCCGCGAGGCTCAGCAGCACCGCGATCACGACCGGGACGGTGCCGGCCGCTGAGGAGATGGGGACCGAGGCGACCAGCAGCAGCAGGGCGACGAGAGCGGCGAGGACCCATCCGCCCGCGGCGCCGTGCCGCGAGCCGACCGCTGTGCTCGCGGGGATCGTCGGTGCCGCGCCCGTGGACCCACTGCCCGTCATCGCGATGCCCACCTCGCAGCGTCCGTCCGCGCGGCGCCCGCCGCCTGACCCCGGCCCGCCGCTGGATACGAGTCGGTCACCGGCGGCGTCACCGGCCCAGGCTATCCGCCCGTCCAGCGATCTCGCAGAGTTTCCGTCGCCGACCTCGCCGGCTCCGACCGCGCGGTCGACCACGACCGGCTCCGCGGCCCGCAGCCCGGCCCCCGCGCCCGGGCCCCCGAACCTGGCCCCTCGAGCCGGGACCACGGAGCTTGCACCACGGAGCCTGCACCACGGAGCCTGGGCCGCGACGCTTTCTTGAGATAGTCCAGAAAGCCGGGTAGGGTGGCGGCATGTCGACCCTCGAGCACACCGCCGCCCTCCGGGGCGCGGGCCTGCGCGTGACCGCTCCGCGGCTCGCGACGCTGGCTGCGGTCGAGGCGCGGCCGCACTCCGACGCCGAGTCCATCGCGCGGACCGTCCGGGAGAAGCTGGGCACCGTGTCTCGGCAGGCGGTCTACGACGTGCTCAATGCCCTCTCCGACGCGGAGCTGCTGCGTCGGGTGTCGGTCGGCGGCCGCAGCATGCAGTACGAGATGCATCGCCACGACAACCACCACCACCTCGTCTGCCGCCGGTGCGGACGGCTCGAGGACGTCCCCTGCGCGGTCGGCGAGGCCCCCTGTCTGGTCCCGCACGACGACCACGGCTTCGACATCGAGATCGCCGACGTCGTCTACCGCGGGACCTGCTCCGACTGCCGGTCCGCCGCGACCTCCGTCGTCGACACCTGACCCCTCCGACCGGCGCGCCGGTGCCCGCCCGGGCATCGGTGTCCGAACGTTTCACCACAGCTTGTCAGAATCCAACACAACCCAGGAGATGGACATGACCGACTTCGATCCCACGATCCCCAGCACCACGGAATCGGGTGCGCCGCGCCCGTCCGACGCGAACTCGCTGAGCGTCGGCCCCGACGGCCCCCTGATGCTCCACGACGTCGCCCTGGTCGAGAAGCTCGCCCGCTTCGACCGCGAGCGCGTCCCGGAGCGCAGCCCGCACGCGAAGGGCTCGGGCGCCTTCGGCGAGCTCGAGATCACCGAGGACGTCTCGCAGTACACCAAGGCCGATCTGTTCCAGCCCGGTCGCAGGACCCCGATGCTGGCCCGCTTCTCCACCGTCGCCGGTGAGCTCGGCTCGCCCGACACCTGGCGCGACGTGCGCGGCTTCGCGCTGAAGTTCTACACCGAGCAGGGCAACTACGACCTGGTCGGCAACAACACCCCGATCTTCTTCGTGCGCGACCCCATGAAGTTCCCCGACTTCATCCACTCCCAGAAGCGCACCCCGGCCTCCGGCCTGCGCGACAACACCATGCAGTGGGACTTCTGGAGCAACTCGCCCGAGTCCGCCCACCAGGTCACCTACCTCATGGGCGATCGCGGCCTGCCCAAGACCTGGCGCCATATGAACGGCTACGGCTCCCACACCTACCTGTGGATCAACGAGTCGGGCGAGAAGTTCTGGGTCAAGTACCACTTCCACACCGACCAGGGCCTCGAGTTCCTCACCAACGAGGAGGCGGAGAAGATCGCGGGCTCGGACAGCGACTACCACCGCCGCGACCTCTTCGACGCCATCGAGCGCGGCGAGAACCCGAGCTGGACCCTGTCCGTCCAGGTGATCCCCTACGAGGACGCGAAGACCTACCGCTTCAACATCTTCGACCTCACCAAGACGGTCCCCAAGCAGGACTACCCGCTGATCAAGGTCGGCCGGATGACCCTGAACAAGAACCCGCAGAACCACTTCGCGCAGGTGGAGCAGGCGGCCTTCAGCCCCTCGAACACGGTGCCCGGCATCGGCCTGTCCCCGGACAAGATGCTGCTGGGCCGTTCGTTCTCCTACCCGGACGCGCAGCGCCACCGCATCGGCACCAACTTCAACCAGCTGCCGGTGAACCAGCCCGTCGTGCCCACGAACTCCTACGACAAGGAGGGGTTCATGCAGTTCCTGCACACCGGTGACGCGCCGGTCTACGCACCGAACTCCTACGGGCGCGCCTACCAGGACGCGCAGGGCCCGGTGGAGGACGGCTGGGAGGCCGACGGCGAGCTGGTCCGCGCCGCGTACACCCTCCACGAGGAGGACGGCGACTTCGTCCAGCCCGGCATCCTGGTGCGCGAGGTCTTCGACGACGCGCAGCGCGACCGCCTGGTCGAGACCGTCTCCGGCGGGCTCAGCACCGTCGAGGAGCCGGTCCTGTCCAAGGCGCTCCAGTACTGGAAGAACATCGACACCACGATCGGTGAGCGCATCGAACTGGCGCTGAACACCGATAAGGGCGATGAGCTGCCCGGCGGAGATCCCCACAGCGCCTGAGCCGAGCGGCCCCCGGCCCGGTGACCTCCGCGGCACCGGCCCGGGACCGCGAGCGCGGCCCGTCCCCGAAGGGGGCGGGCCGCGCTCGTCGTACGGGGGCGTGCCGGAGGCGGTGCCTCAGACCACCAGCACCTCGCAGTCGGCGGAGAGCAGCAGCTTCTGCACCGTCAGACCCAGCAGGTGGCGGGCCAGGTCGCGCTGGCGGCGCACGCCGAGCACGAGCAGCTCGGCCCTCTCCTCCTCGGCCACGTCCAGCAGCACGTCGGCGATGTCGTCCTCGGTGTCCTCCTGCCGGAAGGCGACCCGCACGCGGGCGCCGCGCAGCTGGTCGCGGGCGATCTCGAGCTGCTGCTCGTTCGCATGGCGGGGATCCGTGCTGACGCCCTCGCGCAGCACGTTGACCACGATCAGCGGCCCGCCGCGCTGCTCGGCCTCCTCGCGTGCCGCGGCCAGCGCCTTGAAACCCACCTCGGTGGGGATGAATCCGACGACGACGGCCATCTGCTCTCCTCGGGTGCGGTCCGGGCGGCGGTCGCCGTCCGGTCGGCGCTCGGCCTGGCCAGATCCTACTGGTCCGGGGACCTGCTGCGGAGGGACCCGGGCCGGGTGATCGGGCCGCGGCCGGCTCAGGGCTGCTGACGCGGGGCCGGGGAGGGGCTCGCGCGGCGCTGTCCGGACAGCGCCTGGATCTCGTCCATGATGCGCTCGGTGAGCAGTCGGCGACGCACGCCCTTGGAGGCACCGGGGTCGATCTCGGAGACGTCGATGGGGGTGCCGATGCGGATGCTGACCGCGCCGCGCTCGGGGATCAGCCGGGAGAACATGTGCTGGGTCCCCGTGAGGCCGACGGGCAGCACCGGGCAGCCGGATTCGATCGCGAGCCAGGCGGCACCCTGCTTGCCGGGGTGGAGCAGGCCGTCCTTGGAGCGGCTGCCCTCGGGATAGATCGCGAAACCGCCGCCCTCGGAGAGGATCGTGAGCCCGGCCTGGAGCGCCCCCTTGCCCGAGGACAGCGCCCGGCGGTCCACCGGGACGGATTCCACGGCGTCGAAGAACCAGCGCAGGATCCAGCCGACGGGACCCTTCTGGGTCCACAGGGTGTCCTTGGCGACGTACCGGATCTGACGGGGCAGCGCCACCGGCAGGAGGAAGCTGTCGATGTTGGCCAGGTGGTTCGAGGCGATCACGAAGCCGCCCTCAGGGGGGACGTTCTCGAGACCGGACACCCGTGGCTTCCACAGCAGCGCGACGAGCGGGCGGGCGATGCCGCGGGCTCCGAAGTAGAAGCGTCTGGCCACGGGGGATCCTCCTGGGTCGAGCGGATGCGCGCTCCACGATAATCCTGTCGGCGCCCCCGGTGCCGCGTCGGCTCACGGCCGCGGCGTCGGGTCCTGCCCCCGGCGCGTCCCGGGCGTCTCGTCGATGCCGTGCCGCGCCGTCCGGGTGCCCGGACGGCGGCCCAGGTCGCAGGGGGGAAGCCGCCCGGGCCGCGACGGCGTCGGTGTGGTAGAACAGGCGTGCGTCCTGCGCCGATCCGTGGCGCGATGCCGGGGGCGGCCCGGCGCCCGCCGAGAGCCTCGCGGAGCAGCCGCCGATCCCCGCCGAGCACGAGGAGCCTGCCGATGCCCAAGACCCTGAACATCGCCGTGATCGGCGCCGGAACCATGGCCCAGTCCGTGCATCTCCCGGTGCTGCGACGCCGATGGGACCGCTTCGCGGTCGCCGCGCTGGTGGACCATTCCACGCGACGGCGCCGCGAGGCCTCCGAGGTGTGGGGGATCGAGGAGGAGCGCCGCTACGAGTCCGTCGCGGATCTCGTGGCCGCCGTGCGCGCGAAGACCCTCTCGCTGGACGGCGCGGTGCTGTCGACCGACGGCCTGCACGTCGAGGACCTGCTGGCGCTCATGAAGCGGGGGATCCCGGTGCTCGCCGAGCCGCCGCTGGGCTTCTCCGCCGAGGAGGTCGCGAAGGTCGCCGACTTCGAGCGGATGACCGGCCGTCGACTGGTGATGATGGCCTATCCCCAGCAGTACGACGACTCGGTCTCCCGCATGTCCGAGCACATCGCCGCCAAGGACCTGCGGATGGTGGACCACGAGGTGCTGATGCCGGCGAGCCAGCCGCTGTTCGGGGCCGCCCACGTCACCACCTCCTCCTACGACCTGCCCACCGAGGTGCGCTCGCAGCGGCGCAAGGCCCTGCAGGCCGCGGTCGTGGCGGGAGCGGGGGACGGCGCCACGCAGCGTGACCGCGACCTCTATGTGAAGGGCCTGCTGACGGGCCTCGCCCACCAGATGGCCGTGACGGAGGCCGCCTACGGTGCGATCACGAAGCTGGTGGCGGTGCGTCACTGGCCCCGGGGCGTCATCCCCGGCTCGATCGAGCTGCTCGGCGAGCTGGAGGGCGGCGCGCAGGTGCGGCTGGTCTGGCACTACCTCCCCTTCGCGCCCGAGTACTCCGAGACCGTGCAGGTGCTCTCCGCGCGGCGGCGGATGAACGTCGAGCTGCCCGCGCCCTCGCACGGTGACGTGCGCTCCACGGTGTCCCTGCGGGAGAAGAAGTCGGGTGTGGTGCAGGAGACCTCGACCACCGCGCCCAAGGGGGCGGCCGAGCTCATGTGGGAGGCCTTCCACGCCTTCGTGGAGAAGGGCACGCCGCCCGTGGCCGGCGCCGCCGAGGCCCGCGCCCAGGTGGAGCTGCTGCGCGAGGTGCTCTCGAGCATCGTGGTCTCCGAGGGACGCAGTCTCGAGGCGGCCGCGGACGAGAAGCAGAAGGACGAGGAGGAGAAGGACGAGGGACAGAAGGACGAGGAGCAGAAGGATGAGGAGCAGAAGCCCGAGGGGCAGGACGGCGAGGAGCAGAAGCCCGAGGGGCAGGACGGCGAGGAGCAGAAGCCCGAGGAGGCTCAGGTCGACGCGGGCGAGGAGGCGAGCGCCTCGGTGAGGCCGCCCGAGGTGGGGCAGGCGGACGCGCCGGAGGGGTCCGCCGCGTCTCCTGCCGCCGGTGCCGCCGCGCAGCCCGCGTCTCCCGCCGTCACCGCGGAGCCCTCGCCCCCGACGGGGGAGGAGGACGTCTGGAACCTCGAGGGCAGCTCCTCGCCGGCCGGCCCCGCGACGGATCGCGCCCCCGGCAGCGATCTCGCCGACGCCGGCCCTGCGGATACTGCCGACCCCGTCGACCCGGTCGACCCTGCCGGCGCCGCCGGTGCCGCCGACGTCGTCGACCCGGCCGACGCCCCGGCCGACGCCTCTACGGACGGGGCTGCGGACGGGCCCCCCGAGTCCCCCGAGGACTCCCGCGGCTGACCGCCCGCGGTCCCGACGACGTCTCCGTCACGACCCCCGCCGCCCTCGGGCCGCGGGGGTCGCGGCGTCCCGGCGGGCGGCGCGAAGGGCGGGGCGCCGGCGACACGCCGAGGGCCCGCTTCCGACACGCCGAGGGCCCGCTTCCGACACGCCGGGGCGCCGCGTCCGACACGCCGTGCGCGCCCCGGGACACGCCGAGGATTCGCTCTCTCCGTCCGTGATCCGCACGGCATCCGGCGCCCGTCGCGGGGCCGTCATCCACCGTCCGCGAGGACCGTCGGACCCCTCGTCCACACTCGAGTGTGCATGCACCCTCGCGTTTCGTGCGTGGCCCCGCCGCTCCGTCCCCAGCCGTGCCGATCTGTCCACAGTCCATCAACATCCGGCTGTGGATGACAGTGTTGTAGTTCAGTACATCTTGTGGTCGTTCCCTCGGGTCACCACTAGGTGTAGTGTTGACGTCGTCGCAGTGATCCGGGCCCTCGAGGCCCGGGGAGCAGCGGCCCGGTCCTCCGGTGACGTCCCCAGGACCTCCGTGGACAACCCGTGACATCCCCGTTATCGCGCCTCGGCGCGGCGCTCGTGAAAGGCCCTTCCCTTGGACATCACCGTGTACTCGAAGCCCCTCTGCGTGCAGTGCGATGCGACCAAGCGCGCGCTGAACAAGGCGGGCGTCGCCTACGACGTCGTCGACATCACCGAGGACGCCGACGCCCTCGCGAAGGTCAAGTCCCTGGGCTACGTCCAGGCACCGGTCGTCATCACCGCGGAGGACCACTGGTCCGGCTTCCGCCCCGACAAGATCAAGGCCATCGCGGGCGCCGGCGCACAGCGCCGGGCCACCGCCATCTGAGAGCCCGGGGAGGTGTCGGCGTGACCAACCTCGTCTACTTCTCCTCGGTCTCCGGCAACACCAAGCGCTTCATCGAGAAGCTCGGGATGCCCGCCGAGCGCATTCCGCTCCACGCCAAGGAGGATCCCCTCGTCGCCGACGAGGAGTTCGTCCTGGTGGTCCCGACCTATGGCGGGGGCAACGGCCGAGGTGCCGTGCCCAAGCAGGTCATCAAGTTCCTCAACGACGAACGCAACCGGACCCTCCTCCGGGGCGTGATCAGCGCGGGGAACACCAACTTCGGAGAGGCCTTCTGCATGGCCGGGGACATCATCTCCGCCAAGTGCGAGGTCCCCCACATGTACAGGTTCGAACTGTTCGGTACACCGCGCGACGTGACGCGGGTCCACGACGGATTGGAAGAGTTTTGGCGACACTGACGGAGATGCCCCCCGTCGAGCACAACCGGCGGCTCGACTACCACGCGCTGAACGCGATGCTGAACCTCTACGGACCGGATGGCACCATCCAGTTCGAGAAGGACGGCGAGGCGGCACGGGAGTACTTCCTGCAGCACGTGAACCCCAACACGGTGTTCTTCCACTCGCTGCGCGAGAAGATGGACTACCTGATCGAGAACGACTACTACGAGCCCGAGGTCCTCGAGCAGTACGACTTCTCCTTCGTCGAGTCCCTCTCGGAGCGTGCCTACGCCAAGAAGTTCCGCTTCCCCACCTTCCTCGGCGCGTTCAAGTACTACACCTCGTACACGCTGAAGACCTTCGACGGGAAGCGGTACCTCGAGCGCTTCGAGGACCGCGTGGTGATGGTCGCCCTGGCCCTCGCCCGCGGTGACGAGGAGCTGGCCCGGAACCTGGTCGAGGAGATCCTCGACGGCCGCTTCCAGCCGGCCACCCCCACCTTCCTCAACGCGGGCAAGGCCCAGCGCGGAGAGCTCGTGAGCTGCTTCCTGCTGCGCATCGAGGACAACATGGAGTCCATCGGACGCTCCATCAACTCCGCGCTGCAGCTGTCCAAGCGCGGCGGCGGCGTCGCCCTGCTGCTGTCGAACCTGCGCGAGTACGGTGCGCCGATCAAGCACATCGAGAACCAGTCCAGCGGCGTCATCCCCGTCATGAAGCTGCTCGAGGACTCCTTCTCCTACGCGAACCAGCTCGGTGCGCGTCAGGGCGCCGGTGCGGTGTACCTCAACGCCCACCACCCGGACATCCTGCGGTTCCTGGACACCAAGCGCGAGAACGCCGACGAGAAGATCCGCATCAAGACCCTCTCCCTCGGCGTGGTCATCCCCGACATCACGTTCGAGCTCGCGAAGAAGAACGAGCCGATGTACCTGTTCTCCCCGTACGACGTGGAGCGCGAGTACGGCAAGCCCTTCGCCGACGTGAACATCTCCGAGTGCTACCGCGAGATGGTCGACAACCCGAACATCTCCAAGAAGAAGATCAAGGCGCGCGACTTCTTCCAGATCCTCGCGGAGATCCAGTTCGAGTCCGGGTACCCGTACATCATGTTCGAGGACACCGTGAACCGGGCGAACCCGATCGCCGGCAAGGTCACCCACTCGAACCTGTGCTCCGAGATCCTGCAGGTCTCGACCCCGTCGCACATGAACGTGGACCTGACCTACGAGGAGATGGGCCGGGACATCTCCTGCAACCTGGGGTCGATGAACATCGCCAAGGCGATGGACTCCCCGGACTTCGCCCTCACCATCGAGACCGCCATCCGCGGCCTCACGGCGGTCTCGGACACCTCGGACATCGAGTCCGTGCCCACGATCGCCGAGGGCAACCGCAAGTCCCATGCGATCGGTCTGGGCCAGATGAACCTCCACGGGTACCTGGCGCGCGAGCGGGTGTTCTACGGTTCCGAGGAGGGCCTGGACTTCACCAACATGTACTTCTACGCGGTCACCTATCACGCCATCAAGGCGTCGATGCGGCTCGCGAAGGAGCGCGGCGAGACGTTCTACGACTTCGAGAACTCGAAGTACGCCACGGGCGAGTACTTCGACAAGTACATCGAGAATGCCTGGGAGCCGCGGACCGAGAAGGTGCGTGCCCTGTTCGCCGAGTCCAACGCCCACCTGCCCACGCAGGAGGACTGGACGCAGCTGCGCGAAGAGGTCGCGAAGCACGGCATGTACAACGCGTACCTGCAGGCCGTGCCGCCCACCGGCTCGATCTCGTACATCAACCACTCGACCTCGTCGATCCACCCGATCGTCTCCAAGATCGAGATCCGCAAGGAGGGCAAGATCGGGCGCGTCTACTACCCGGCGCCCTACATGGACAACGACAACCTCGAGTACTACGAGGATGCGTACGAGATCGGGTTCGAGAAGATCATCGACACCTACGCCGAGGCCACGCAGCACGTGGACCAGGGCCTGTCGCTGACGCTGTTCTTCAAGGACACCGCCACCACGCGCGACGTCAACCGGGCGCAGATCTACGCCTGGCGCAAGGGCATCAAGACCCTCTACTACATCCGCCTGCGGCAGATGGCGATCGAGGGCACCGAGGTCGAGGGCTGCGTCAGCTGCATGCTGTGAGCCGTCGGCGCTGACGACGAGGGCGGGCATCCGGGGATCCGGGTGCCCGCCCTTCGTGTGTCCGCGAGGCCGCTGTCGTGGCGGCGTCGCCTCCTCAGTGGCGTCGCCTCCTCAGTGGCGCCGTCCCCGCGGTCGGCGCCTGCGGTCGACGTCATCGCCGCGCAGGGCCGCGCTGAGGCTGGAGAGCCCCGCGTAGAGCACGCCGGCCACGGGCCAGAGCACCCAGGTGACGCCCCAGTCCCCGCTGAGGAAGCTCCACGCCAGGTAGATCGCGGCCGCGACGGGCCAGTAGATCGCGGCGACGGCGCGGACGACGGGGTTGTCGCTGCGCTCGGGGTCGTCCTCGTCCTCGGGCTCCTGCAGGAGGTTGCCGGTCGCGGTGTCGGACCAGCCGGCTCCCGTCATGATCGCCAGGCCCGCCGCGACCATCGCCAGCGTGAGGCTCACCCCGTACAGCGGGGCGAAGGACATCTCCGCGGAGAGCAGGGAGACGAGGATGACGGGCAGGGCGCAGAGGATCCACAGCAGGATCGCGACGGCGCTCGCGATCGTGACGGCGCTGCGACGCTCCCGCTCGAGGTCCTCGGCGAAGGCGCGCACCTGCGGTCCGGGGGTGAAGTCCCCCTCGTCGATGTCCTCGAAGTCCTTGAGGCGCAGGTCCCGCCCGAGGAGCAGCAGGATGCCGGAGGCGACCAGCACGAGCACGGCGGTGATGCCGGCCGCGACGGCCCATCCCGCGGGCGATCCCGAGGGGTCGGTGGTGGCGGCGATGAGCAGCAGGAGCGGCACCGCGCAGAGCACGAACAGGGCGAGGCCCGTCGCGGGCATCCACTGGGTGCGGCGCACCGCCTCGACGTACTCCCGGGCCCGGAAGACGTCGAGCTCCGGGAGGGCGGCGTCGGCGGCCTCGGGGGAGCGGCTCAGCTCGGTGTCGATCCCCAGCACGGGGGCGACCTCCTCGAGGGTGCCGAACTCGGCGATGACCCTGCCCACGGCCTGCGACTCGGTGAGGCCGTCGGCGATGAGCCCCTGCTGCGTGTCCTCCATCATGGCGCGCAGCTCGGTGCGCGCCTCGCGCAGTCGGGCGGTGTCCGGGTAGGGGGCGAAGAGGGTGTCGAGATAGGAGTCGATGACGTTCACGGTGCGTCCTTTCCGTCCGCGAAGTGGTCCACGAGCGCTCGTGTGCTGCGCCATTCCTCGCGCTTGGCGTCGAGCTGCTCGAGACCGGCGGGTGTGAGCCGGTAGTAGGTGCGGGGCTTGCCCGTGGGGGAGAGGTCCTCGTAGCTGTCGAGCAGGTCCTGGGACTGGAGGCGCTTGACGGCGGTGTAGAGGGTCGTCTGCTTGATGGTGTACTCGCCGCGGGAGCGGTCGGTGATGGTCCGGGAGATCTCGTAGGCGTACGAGGGGCCGGCCTCGAGCAGCGCCAGGACGATCAGGTCGATGTGCCCGCGGATGGCATCGGCTCCGATCACATCGCTCTCCTCTCGGCGGTGGCGGCGGCGGTCGGGGCGCGCCGCGATGGTCCCCACACCGTACTACGGCACGCGTAGTACGGCAAGGGGAGTGGAGCGAGCGCGCTCCGCCGTCACCGCGCCTGCTGCCCCCGCGGATCGTGCGCGCCGTAGGTCATCCGGCGCAGCAGCCGCTCGGCCGGGCCGCGCAGGCCGCGTGAGTCCATCCAGGCGGCGATCGGCAGCGAGAGCAGCCACACGCCGAGGGCGATCGCCACCGCGGAGGCGGTGCTCAGGTGCTGGCCGAGCCCCAGGGCCCAGCTCGCCATCAGCGGCGCCAGCAGCAGGGACTGGAAGAGGTAGAAGGTCAGGGAGCGCTGACCGACGGCGGCCAGCACGCGCACGATCCCGGAGGGGGCGGAGGTCGGCGCCGGAGCCTCGACGGCGGGGTCCCCGTAGGAGCGCTCGGCGGGGGAGAGGGCCGCCTGGGCGGCCGCGCGCTCGGCGCGGCGAGCGCGCCGGGCCTCCTTGTCGAGCACCTCCGAGCCGTCGGACCGGGCGGGGCCCTGCGGGGCCGTCGGCCGCTTCTCGAGCCGCACCGCGAGCAGGCCGAAGGCGGCCGCGTAGCCGATGCCGCAGGCCACTCCGCCCAGGGAGTTCAGCCCCGAGAAGGCCCATCCCACCGCCTCCGGGAGGGGCAGCACGCCGAGGATCACCAGCGCGTCGGGCACTCCGGCGAGCCAGCCCAGGCCGATGCCGCCGATCGCGAGGCGGGACAGGGTGCGGGTGCGGTGCCACGGCTCGTCCAGCAGGCGGCCGCGAGCGGCGATCCAGCCCAGCAGGATCGGCAACGGGGCGACGAAGAGCGCGATGGGGACGGTGAGCACGACCCACATCCCGGCGCGGAAGAGCACGGAGAGCAGGTAGGGCTGGTCGTAGGCGAGGTCGCGGACGAAGGCATTGCTGAAGGCGACCCCGCCGCCCGCCTCCATCTCGGCGATCACCTCCGGCGGTGAGAACAGCATCGTCGCGACGGCGCCGACGATGCTGAACAGGGCGAAGGCCAGCATGATCCCCGCGATCACGCTCGCCCACACGACGAGCGTGCGGGTGCGTCGGCCGAAGAAGATCCACACCAGCAGCAGCCCGGCGACCGCGTAGGCGCCCAGGATGTCCCCGTAGAACAGCAGCGCCGCGTGGAGCAGGCCCAGCAGCAGCATCGCCCAGTGCCGCCGGCGCAGCATGACCCGGACGACCGCCGGCGCCAGGCCGCGATCGATCCGCGAGCGGTAGAACTGCACCATGCCGTAGCCGAACAGGAACGCGAACAGCGGCATCGCCCGGTGGTCCACCGCCACGGTCATCAAGGCCTGCACTGCCGTGTCCAGCGGGCCCTCGGCAGGGACGTGCGGGGTCATGCCGACGTCCCCGGTGTGGCCCCACAGGAACCAGGAGACGTTCGCGATCGCGATCAGGGCGAGCATCAGGCCGCGGGAGATGTCGGGGGCCAGGGACCGCTGCGGGGGTCCGGACGGCGGTGCCGGGGCGGTGGGCGGCGAGCCCGGGGCGGGCGAGGAGGATGCGGTCACGGGGCGGCCTTTCGCAGGAGCGGCGGGGCCGACGGTCCCGACCTGCCGCGATGTGGCCCCGAAGCTACTGGTGCGGCCGCGCCCGTGCGTACGACCAAAGTCGGCAGGGCCGTCATGGATCGGCCGGGACAGGAGTCCGGGGCGGGGCGCGGGCGATGGTGGCTCTTCCCACCGTGACCCGGGACTGTCGCGCATGCTTTCGAGACCCCCCACTGCCTAGACTGGCCGGGACTCGAACCCCCGAGATCCCTGCTCGAACCCCCGAGATTTCTGACTGTGAGGCTGCGGTGAACGACCACCTGAAGACGACGGTCCAGGCCATCAACTGGAACCGGATCCCGGACCCCAAGGACCAGGAGGTGTGGGATCGCCTGACCGGCAACTTCTGGCTGCCCGAGAAGGTCCCGCTGTCCAACGACGTCCAGTCCTGGAACCGCCTCAGCGAGGACGAGCAGGGCCTGGTGATGCGCGTGTTCACGGGCCTGACCCTGCTGGACACGGTGCAGGGCACCGTCGGCGCCGTCTCCCTGATCCCGGACGCGGTCACCCCGCACGAGGAGGCGGTGTACACCAACATCGCGTTCATGGAGTCGGTGCACGCGAAGTCGTACTCGCAGATCTTCTCGACGCTGGCGAGCACCAAGCAGATCGACGAGGCCTTCCGCTGGAGCGAGTTCAACGAGCCGCTGCAGAAGAAGGCGCAGATCGTCATGGACTACTACACGGGCGACGACCCCGAGAAGCGCAAGGTGGCCTCGACGCTGCTCGAGTCGTTCCTGTTCTACTCCGGCTTCTACCTGCCGATGCACTACTCCAGCCGCGGCGAGCTCACGAACACGGCGGACATCATCCGCCTGATCATCCGCGACGAGGCCGTGCACGGCTACTACATCGGCTACAAGTTCCAGAAGGCGGTCGAGAAGGCCTCCCCGGCCCGCCAGCAGGAGCTCAAGGACTACACCTTCTCGCTGCTCATGGAGCTGTACGAGAACGAGGAGGAGTACACCGAGGATCTCTACGACCCGGTGGGCTGGACCGAGGAGGTCAAGACCTTCCTGCGCTACAACGCGAACAAGGCGCTGATGAACCTCGGCTACGAGAGCCTGTTCCCGCAGGACCAGGTCGAGGTCAACCCGGCGATCCTCGCGGCGCTGTCCCCGAACGCGGACGAGAACCACGACTTCTTCTCCGGCTCGGGATCCAGCTACGTCATGGGCAAGGCCGTCGAGACCGAGGACGACGACTGGGACTTCTGAGTCAGCAGATCCGCGCCCCGGGCCACCGGGATTCCGCGGAATGCACGACGGGCCGGGCGATAAACGCCCGGCCCGTCGTGCATTCCGGAGGAACCGGAGCCGGCGAATGCGATGTGGCTCTCTTCGGCAGACCGTGTGGTCACCGTGATGACCTGCGGTGTCGCCGTAATGCGGTCGCATTCGGTCATGGAGCGCCATACTGGGACAGCAGGAAACACATCTCTTCCCCCACCTTGAGAGGACCTCACAATGGGACTCATCGGACTCATCATCTCCTGGATCATCATCGGCGCGATCATCGGCCTCCTGGCTCGCGCGGTCATGCCGGGCAAGCAGGCCATGGGCCTGGGCTTGACCATCGTCCTGGGCGTCGTCGGCGCGATCGTCGGCGGCTTCATCGGCGGGCTGCTCGGCGGTGACGGCGTCAGCGGCATCATGAACAACCCGTGGAGCATCGGCACCATCCTGCTCTCGGTCGTCGGCGCCCTGATCGTCATGTTCGTCTACGGCATCGTCACCAAGAACCGCGCCTGACCTCCTCCGCGCCGGGCGCCGTGCCCGGACGTGCCACGGCGCCGCCCCGGATCCTCCGGGGCGGCGCCGTCCGCATCCCCGCCCCGGGGAACGTCCCCGACCGCCCCGACCGCCCCGGGCCCCGGCGCCCCTGGTGCTTTCCTCTCCCATGGGCGACGCTGGGGGCATGACCACCATCGAGCCCCCGATCACCGCTGATCTCGCCCGTGCGGCGCGGGCCCTCGCCCAGGTGTCCCTCGCCGATCTCGCCGACGCCGCCGAGCTCGAGACGGAGGATCTCCGCCGCGTCGAGCGCGGGAACCACTCCCTCACCGACGAGGAGGAGCTGCGCCTGCGCCGTGCCCTCGAGGACTTCGGCGTCGAGCTCCTCCCGGCCGACGACGACGCCGGCCACGGCTACGGCGTGCGGCAGAAGTTCACCCATCGCACCGCGGTGCGCGTGGAGAACTGGGAGAACGAGGGCGGCCCCGCCGGCGAGGACGACATCTGAGCCGTCCGACGGCCCCTGCCCCGATCCCTGCCCGGGCCTCCGCCGCGATCTGCGGGTCGTCCGCCTCCCTGCCGTCGCCGCGCTCTCAGCGGGGGACGTCGGCCGTGCGCCGGCCGTCCTCCTCGACCGCATGACGCCCCGAGGACCAGCGGGCGGTGTCGGCCGCGAGCGCCTCGAGCTCCTCCGGGGCGACCAGCACCGTGAGCACGGCGCTGCGCGCCGAGTACTGCGTCGGCTCGACGGTGGCGCCCTGGGCCGCGGCCCAGACCCGCACGGCGTTCTCCGCGAGGCCCACCTCCGCCGGCGGCACCTCGATCCGCGCCACGACCAGCTCGGTGCGGCGCAGCAGGGTGGCCGCCGCGAGGGCCTGCTCGACCCCGGCGGTGTAGGCGCGCACCAGACCGCCCGCCCCGAGCTTCACCCCGCCGAAGTAGCGGATCACGATCGCGAAGGTGTCGACCGCCCCGGCGTGCAGCAGCGACTGCAGCATCGGCATGCCCGCGGTCCCCGCCGGCTCCCCGTCGTCGTTCGAGCGGTGCATCTCGGCGCGCTGCGCGGTCTCACCCAGCACCAGCGCCGTGCAGTGGTGGCGCGCATCGGGATGCTGGGCCCGGGCGGTCCGCAGCAGCGCATCGGCCTGCTCCACCTCCGCGACGCGGTGCAGGCGGGTGAGGAACCTCGAGCGCTTCTCGACCAGCTCGGTCTCGACGTCGGCGGCGAGGACCAGAGGATCGGGCATGGCTGCGAGTCTAGGCGGCACGGGGCGATATAGCCTGGGTGCCGTCCCCGACGACGACGCCCCGACGAGTTCCAGGAGCATCCCGTGACCCAGCCTCCCCCACCGCAGCCGTCCCCCGATCAGCAGCCGTCCTCCGGCCCGCTCTCCCCGCAGCCCGGCCATCCCGCCCCGGGAGGCATGTACTCCCCGGCACCGCAGGGCGGGCACTCCGCGCCGGCGAAGAAGCCCTCCAAGGCGCCGAAGATCCTCATCATCGTCGGCGCCGCGATCCTCGTCCTCAGCCTGATCGTCGGCGTGGTGCTCGCGGTCATCGGCTTCGGCGGGCTCGCGAGCACCGCCTCGAAGGTCGAGGTGTTCGAGAGCGGCAGCGGGACCATCACGGCGGAGGCCGGCGACAGCCTGCAGCTGTACGCCGAGGAGGGCACGCCTGCCCCGCAGTGCACCGTCGACGGACCCTCCGTGGGGCCCGGCACCTCGCAGACCAGCGAGTTCGCGGACGGGGAGCGCCAGTGGGCCTCCTTCGACTCCTTCACCGCCGAGGAGGCCGGCGACTACGACATCCAGTGCGGGGACACCGCGGTGATGGTCGGCCCGCCCGTCTCGATCGGCGGCATCTTCGCCGGTCTCGGCGGGATCGTCCTCGCGATCGGCGGCGGTTCCCTGGGCCTCCTGCTGCTCGCGATCGGCGTGGTCCTGGTGATCCTGCGGAAGCGCCGCGCCTGACCTCCCCCGCGGCGCCGTCCCCGCCGAGCCGCAGCCCGCGCTGATCGACGCGATCGAGCCGGCGCGCGGCGGGGGAGCGGCGCGGCGCCGAGCGAGGTCGCGCCCCATGACGGAGCGCGTGCCCCATGACGGAGCGCGTGCTCACGACACGACGGGGCTCACGACGCGACGGGGCCCGGCAGGACCGATGTCCTGCCGGGCCCCGACCGCGTGCGGGACGCGGTGCTCAGGCGTCCTCGGTGATCAGCGGGTACACGCCGTCCTCGTCGTGGACCTCGCGGCCGGTGACCGGCGGGTTGAACACGCACACGCAGCGGATCTCCTTGCGCACGCGCACCTTGTGCTTGTCGTGGTCGTTGAGCAGGTACAGCGACCCCGGCGCGAGCTGGTGGACCTCGCCGGTGGCCAGGTCCTCGATCTCGCCCTCGCCGTGGGTGATGAAGACGGCCTCGATGTGGTTGGCGTACCAGAAGTAGCTCTCGGTGCCCTCGTAGAGGGTGGTCTCGTGGACGGAGAAGCCCACGCCCTCCTTGGCCAGGATGATGCGCTTGGAGCGCCAGGTCTCGGACTTGATGTCGGCGTCGGTGTCCTCGACCTCGGCGAGCGTGCGAACGAGCATGGGGGTGTCCTTCCGATGGAGGGTTCGGGGTCCGGATCCTGCGACGCGGCGCGGCGCAGGGCGTGGGGGCGCCCCGCGCGCGGGGGGGGGGGGCGGGGGGGGGGGGGGGGCGCGGGGGGG
>NZ_JBQSWB010000018.1:0-68020 GCF_052446295.1 Brachybacterium sp. AOP43-C2-M15 | reverse complement strand
CCCCCCCCACCCCGAGCGGGGCGGGTCCCCCCGGGGGGAAACCGCCCCTTCTCAGGAACCGTCGGCGGTCACACGGACCGCCCTCGGATCACTTGGCGCGCTCGAGGATCTCCACCAGACGCCACCGCTTGGTCGCGGAGGTCGGGCGGGTCTCCATGACGAGGACACGGTCGCCGATGCCGGCGGTGTTCTCCTCGTCGTGGGCCTTGAACTTGCTCGTCTTGGTCGTGACCTTGCCGTAACGGGCGTGCTTCACACGCTCCTCGACCTCGACGACGATGGTCTTGTCCATCTTGTCGGAGACCACGTAGCCGCGGACCGTCTTGCGGTACGGGCGCTCGCTGGAGGACGCGTGCGCGCCTTCCTTCTCGAGCACCTCGAGCTCCTCGGCGGCCGGGGTCTCGGCCTGGGTGTTGTCAGTCATCTCTGTTCCTCGCTTCGCGGTCACTCGGCGGCGCCGGGCGCCTGACGGATGCCCAGCTCGCGCTCGCGCAGGATCGTGTAGATCCGTGCGATGTCCTTCTTGACGGACCGCAGACGGCCGGAGCTCTCGAGCTGACCGGTCGCGGACTGGAAACGAAGCTTGAACAGCTCGTCCTTCGCCTTCGCCAGCTCCTCGGCCAGCTTCGCGTCGTCCAGCTTGTCGAGTTCATCGGCGGTGAGCTTGGTCGCTGCCATCAGATGTCACCACTCTCTCGGCTCAGGATGCGGCACTTCATGGGGAGCTTGTGGATCGCCAGGCGCAGTGCCTCGCGAGCCACCTCCTCCTCGACGCCGGCGATCTCGAACATGACCCGTCCCGGCTTGATGTTGGCGACCCACCACTCCACGGAGCCCTTGCCGGAGCCCATGCGGACCTCGGCGGGCTTCTTGGTGAGCGGTCGATCGGGGTAGATGTTGATGAACACCTTGCCGCCACGCTTCATGTAGCGGGTCATGGCGATACGTGCCGCCTCGATCTGACGGTTGGTGACGTAGGCCGGCGCGAGCGCCTGGATGCCGTAGTCGCCGAACGCCAGATCGGTGCCGCCCTTGGCCATGCCGCTGCGGGTCGGGTGGTGCTGCTTGCGGTGCTTGGTCCTGCGAGGGATCAGCATGTCGCTCAGGCCTCCGTTCCGGACTGCTGTGCGGGAGCGGACGCCTGCTCGGCGGGTGCCGCGGCCGGAGCAGCGGACTGCTCGGCGTTGTCCCCACGACGCGCGGTGGCGTTGCGCTCGTTGCGACGGCCGCGCGGGCGCTCGGCACGCGGGCCGCGTCCGCCGGAGCGGGGACCCTGCGAGGCGGCCTGCTGAGCCGCGAGCTCCTTGGCGGTGACATCGCCCTTGTAGATCCACACCTTCACGCCGATGCGGCCGAAGGCGGTGCGGGCCTCGTAGAAGCCGTAGTCGATGTTCGCCCGGAGGGTGTGCAGCGGCACGCGCCCCTCGCGGTAGAACTCGTTGCGGCTCATCTCGGCGCCGCCGAGACGACCGGACACGGCCACTCGGATGCCCTTCGCACCGGCGCGCTGCGCGGACTGCATGCCCTTGCGCATCGCACGGCGGAAGGAGACGCGGGCGGCGAGCTGCTCGGCGATGCCCTGAGCGACCAGCTGCGCATCGGCCTCGGGGTTCTTGACCTCGAGGATGTTCAGCTGGATCTGCTTGCCGGTGAGCTTCTCGAGCTCGCCGCGCAGACGCTCGGCCTCCGCGCCACGACGCCCGATGACGATGCCCGGGCGAGCGGTGTGGAGGTCGACGCGGACACGATCACGGGTGCGCTCGATCTCGACCTTGGAGATGCCGGCACGCTCGAGCCCCTTGGACATGAGCGCACGGATCGCGACGTCTTCCTTCACGTAGTCGCGGTACCGCTGCCCCTCCTTCGAGGAGTCGGCGAACCACCGGCTGCTGTGCTCCGTGGTGATCCCGAGGCGGAACCCGTTCGGATTGACCTTCTGGCCCATTCGGGACTCCTTACTTGTTCACGGGAGCGACCACCACGGTGACGTGGCTGGTGCGCTTCTTGATCTGGAAGGCTCGACCCTGTGCACGCGGCTGGAACCGCTTCATGGTCGGACCCTCATCGACGAATGCGGCGGAGACGACGAGCTCGCGCTCATCGAAGCGCTCCCCCGTCTGATCTGCCTTCACCCGCGCGTTGGCGATCGCGGACTCGACGAGCTTGAGGACGGGCTCACTGGCGGCCTGCGGGGCGAACCGCAGGGTGTCCAGGGCCTCGGCCGTGCTCTTGCCACGAATCAGGTCCACAACGCGGCGAGCCTTCATGGGCGACATGCGGAGGTACCGCACCTGCGCCTTGGCTTCCATTGCTGTCCTGCTTTCTTCTGGATGTCGGGACGTGCTGCCGTGCTGACCTGAGGTCAGCGACGACGGCCCTTTCTGTCGTCCTTCTCGTGGCCCTTGAAAGTCCGCGTGGGAGCGAACTCGCCGAGCTTGTGGCCGACCATCGACTCGGTGACGAACACCGTGACGTGCTTGCGACCGTCATGCACTGCGAAGGTGTGGCCGAGGAAGTCCGGGGTGATGACCGAACGACGCGACCAGGTCTTGATGAGGTTCTTGGTGCCCTTCTCGTTCTGGACGTCCACCTTCTTCTGAAGGTGGTCGTCCACGAACGGGCCCTTGGCGATACTGCGAGGCATAGTCTCTGATTCTCCCTATCAGCGCTTCTTGCCGGTCCGGCGACGGCGCACGATGAGCTTGTCGCTCTCCTTGCCCGGTCGACGGGTGCGGCCCTCGGGCTGACCCCAGGGCGAGACCGGATGACGACCACCGGAGGTGCGGCCCTCGCCGCCACCATGCGGGTGATCGACGGGGTTCATGACCACGCCGCGCACGTGGGGGCGCTTGCCCTTCCAGCGCATGCGACCGGCCTTGCCCCAGTTGATGTTGGACTGCTCGGCGTTGCCGACCTCGCCGATGGTGGCGCGGCAGCGGGCATCGACGTTGCGGATCTCGCCGGACGGCATGCGCAGCTGCGCGTACGGTCCTTCCTTGGCGACCAGCTGCACGGAGGCGCCGGCGCTGCGGGCGATCTTGGCACCGCCACCGGGGCGCAGCTCGATCGCGTGGATCACGGTGCCCAGGGGGATGTTGCGCAGCGGCAGGTTGTTGCCGGGCTTGATGTCCGCGCCCGGACCGTTCTCGATCCAATCGCCCTGACGCAGCTTGGCCGGCGCGAGGATGTAGCGCTTCTCGCCGTCCAGGTAGTGCAGCAGCGCGATGCGCGCGGTGCGGTTCGGGTCGTACTCGATGTGAGCGACCTTCGCCTTGACGCCGTCCTTGTCGTGACGGCGGAAGTCGATCACGCGGTAGGCCCGCTTGTGGCCACCGCCCCGGTGACGGGAGGTGATACGACCGTTGCTGTTGCGACCGCCGGACTTGGACAGCGGACGGACCAGCGACTTCTCCGGCGTGGACCGGGTGACCTCGACGAAGTCGGCGCCACTCGAGCCGCGACGACCGGGCGTGGTCGGCTTGCTCTTACGAATTGCCATGTGGGTTTCCCTCAGACTCTCTTCGGCTCCTCGGACATCGGCCGCCTCAGGCGACCGACCCTCCGAAGATGTCGATGGCTCCGTCAGTCAGGGTGACGATGGCGCGCTTGGTGTCCTTGCGCTTGCCGGTCCCGAAGCGCGTGCGGCGCGACTTGCCCTGACGGTTGATCGTGTTGACCGAGGAGACCTTGACGTCGAAGACCTTCTCGACGGCGATCTTGATCTCGGTCTTGTTGGCGTCGGCAGCCACCAGGAAGGTGTACTTGCCCTCGTCCATCAGCCCGTAGCTCTTCTCGGAGACGACCGGGGCCAGCAGGACGTCGCGGGGATCCTTGTTCAGCGAGGTCACTTCGACTCCTCCTCGGCGGCCTCATCGGCCGGGCTGGACTCCTTGACCGCGTTCACGAAGCCGGCGGCCTTGGCGGCCTCCTCGCTCGCGAACCAGACCTCGGCCTTGGTGCGGCCGTACCACGGGGAGTCCGGGGTGTGGAACTTCATCGAGTCCTGGTTGCCCTTGATGGTGAAGCCCTCGGGGGCGGAGCCGTCGGCCGTGGGGACCGCGGAACCCTCACCGAAGGGGGCCTCCTCGGCAGCGGCCGGGGCCGCGGCCTTCGCGGCGGCGGGAGCCGCAGCGGCCTTCGCCTCGGCGAGGGTCGAGGTGGGCAGGGCCAGGGTCGCCTGGGCCACGAAGTCCTCGAGAGCGGCGGCGGTGAAGACCACGTCGTCGGAGAGCATGACGTCGTAGGTGTTCACCTGGTCCGCGTACAGGACGTGGGTGGTCGGCAGGTTGCGCGAGCTCAGCGCGCCCAGGTCGTCGTCCCGGCGCACGACCACCAGCAGGTGGCGACGGTCGGAGACGTTCGCGAGGGTCTGGCGCACGAGCTTGGTCGATGCGACATCGCCCTCGAGAAGCGAGGAGACGACGTGCACGCGGCCGTTGCGGGCCCGATCGGAGAGGGCTCCGCGCAGGGCGGCGGCCTTCATCTTCTTCGGGGTGCGCTGGCTGTAGTCGCGCGGGACGGGGCCGTGGACGATGCCGCCGCCGGTGAACTGCGGGGCGCGCAGGGAGCCCTGACGGGCACGACCGGTGCCCTTCTGCTTCCAGGGCTTCTTGCCGCCGCCGCGCACCTCGGCGCGGGTCTTGGCCTTGTGGGTGCCCTGACGGGAGGCCGCCTGCTGGGCGACGACCACCTGATGGATCAGGGGCACGTTGGTCTGCACGTCGAAGATCGACGCGGGCAGCTCGACGGTGCCGGACTTCTTACCGGCCGGATCGAGCACGTCGACAGTCAGGTTCGCTGCCATCGGGCTCAGGCCTCCTTCGCGGGGCTCTTGACAGCCGAGCGGACGAGCACGAGGCCGCCCTTGGGGCCGGGGACGGCACCCTTGACGAGCACGAGGCCCTTCTCGACGTCGACCGCGTGAACGGTCAGGTTCTGGACACTGGTGCGGTCGCCGCCCATGCGGCCAGCCATGCGCTGACCCTTGAACACGCGACCGGGGGTGGAGGCGCCGCCGATGGAACCGGGCTTGCGGTGGTTGCGGTGCGCGCCGTGGGAGGCGCCGACACCGGAGAACCCGTGGCGCTTCATGACGCCCGCGGTGCCCTTGCCCTTGGAGGTGCCGACGACGTCGACCTTCTGCCCGGACTCGAAGACCGACGCATCGATCTCCTGGCCGAGGGTGTAGTCGGCGGCGTCGACGGTGCGCAGCTCGACGAGGTGACGGCGCGGGGTCACGCCGGCCTTCTCGAAGTGGCCCTTGAGCGGCTGCGACACCTTGCGCGGGTCGATCTGCCCGTAGGCGATCTGGACCGCGTCGTATCCGTCGGTCTCGACGGAGCGGATCTGGGTGACGACGTTCGCACCGGTCTGCACGACGGTCACGGGGACGAGCTTTCCGTTCTCGTCCCAGACCTGGGTCATGCCGAGCTTGGTGCCGAGCACGCCGGACACCGGAGCGGCCTTCTGGCCGGTCAGTTCGTTGCTCATCTCCACCACCCTCAGAGCTTGATCTCGATGTTGACGTCCGCCGGCAGATCGAGGCGCATGAGCGAGTCCACGGCCTTGGGCGTGGGATCGACGATGTCGATCAGTCGCTTGTGCGTGCGCATCTCGAAGTGCTCACGGGAGTCCTTGTACTTGTGCGGCGACCGGATGACGACGAACACGTTCTTCTCGGTCGGCAGCGGCACCGGGCCCACAACAGTCGCGCCGGCACTGGTGACCGTGTCGACGATCTTGCGCGCCGAGCTGTCGATCACCTCGTGGTCGTACGACTTGAGCCGGATGCGGATCTTCTGTCCCGCCATGGCGTCCTGTCTCTCTTCTTCGTCTGGCATGGATGCAACCGGCTCCCGGTACCCGAGGACGGGCGTGTCGGCCTCTGCGGGGCACACGAGCCCAGCATCGAACCGCCGTGAATCGGCTGCTTCTGCGTCTGTTCCCTGTCACGATGCGCGGTCCGCGCCCAGTGGCGCGGTTCGCATCCTCGGGACGGACCTCATCCGGTGATCATTCGCCGAGGAGGACCCTCGGAGAACGGAACCGGGCATGTCGGCCCGCGCAGACAACTTGAACAGTCTGCCAGAGAGCGGAGCACTCCCACAAGGGAGAGGCAGGTGCAGCCCGTCACACGGGGCCTGTCGGACCGACGGAGGGCCCGGACGTCCCCGTCCGGGCCCTCCCCCGCGCCGGTCCCCGTCGGCCCCGCGGATGCTCACTTGTTGGTGCTCGGCCCGATCCCGCCCTGCAGCTGGCGCTGGAAGATCAGATAGACGATCAGCACCGGCAGGATCGTGATCGTCACGGAGGCGAACATCGCTCCCCAGTCCGAGTCGTAGCCCTGCTGGGCCTGCATGTTCGCCAGGCCCTGGGCCAGCACGAACTTGTCGCGGTCGGTGTTCAGGACGATCGGGAGCAGGAACTGGTTCCACAGCCCCAGGAAGTTGAAGATCGTCACGCTGGCCATGCCCGGTCCGGCCATCGGCAGCATCACCTGGAAGAAGGTGCGGAAGTCGCCGGCGCCGTCGATGGCCGCCGCCTCCCCGATCTCCTCGGGCAGCTGCCGGAAGAAGGCGTAGAGGAAGAAGACCGTGAACGGCAGCGCGAATCCCACGTAGGCCATGATCAGGCCGAAGTAGGTGCCACGGATGTGCAGCGACTCCATGACGAAGAACAGCGGCACCACGGCCAGGAACAGCGGGAAGGTGAGCCCGGCGATCAGCGCGTAGTAGAGCACGCGCCGGCCCGGGAACTCGTAGCGCGCCAGCACGTAGGCGCACATGGCGCCGAGCAGCATCACCAGGAACAGCGCGCAGCCCACCACCAGGACCGTGTTGCCGAAGAACCGGCCGATGCCGGCCTCCGTCCAGGCGGTGACGAAGTTGTCGAGGTTCCACTCCTCCGGGAGCGCGAAGGGCGAGGCGAGGATCCCGCCGGAGGTCTTGAACGAGCTGAACACGGTCCAGAGCAGCGGCAGGATCACGATCAGGCCCCAGATCGCGAGGATGACCTGGGCGATGATCGTGAAAGCGCGGTCACCGGCGCTGCGCTTCTGCCGGCGGGGCTCGGGGCGCTCGGGAGGAGCGGCTGCCGTCGCGGGGGTGCCGGACGGGGCCTGGTTCTCGAGGCTCATCGCGCGTCCTCCTTCTGCCGCGTCCCGAACAGGACCAGGACGGCCATCAGCATCGTGATCAGCGCCATCACCACGCCCATCGCCGAGGCCATCCCGAAGCGGGAGTCGCTGAAGGCGGTCTGGTACAGGTACCGCGAGACGACCTCGGTGCTCTTGCCGATGCCTCCGCTGGGCGTCATCACGCTGATGTAGACGAACATGTCCAGGGCCATGATCCCCATGTACACGGCGGCGGTGGAGACGTTCTCCCGGATCATCGGCAGGATCACCGCGATCGAGATCCGGAACCGGCCGGCGCCGTCGATCCGTGCGGCCTCGATCACCTCGGAGGGGATCGACTTGATCGCCGCGACGAACAGGACCATGTAGAAGCCCACCAGGCTCCACACCACCGCGGCGACGATCGCGAGCAGCGCGAACCGCCGGTCGCCGAGCCAGGCGATCGAGATGTCCAGCCCCACGAGGTTCAACGGGAGGTTCAGCAGACCGTTGAGAAGACCGCCGTTGGGCGAGTAGATGAAGGCGAAGAGGATGCCGACGACGACCGCGGGGATCACGTACGGGAAGAAGCTCACGACGCGGAAGATCGTGGCCCCGCGGATGCCGCGGATCGCGCCGCGGGTGTTGCCGCCGACGGTCACGAGGATCGCGAGGGCGAAGGCGAGCGAGATCGTCACCACCGGGAGCACGATCATGAAGATGACGTTGTTGCGCAGCGCCTTGAGGAAGATCGGGTCCTGGAACAGCGTGATGTAGTTGTCGAGCCCGATGAACTGAGGTGCTCGGGCCAGGCCGCGCCAGTCCGTGAGCGAGTAGTAGAACGCCTGCAGGAACGGCGAGACGACGAAGACCACGTACACCAGCATCGGCACGCCCAGGAAGAGCGCGAAGAACAGGATGCGGGACGGGGTGACGCGGACCCGCGCCCCCCGGGAGCGCGGGGCGCTCTCGGGGGGCGCGGTGGGGGGAACAGCCGTCATCATTCGACGTCGAACTTCTCGATGCTGTCGTCCTCGCGGATCGCGTCGATCGCGGCCTGCTCGCGCTCGCGCACCTCGTCGGCGCTGATGTCACCGTTGAGGAACTCGGCCCACAGCGGCTTGAGGTCATCCCCCATGCCGTACCAGTCGGAGAAGTTGAACGTGAAGACGTCCTCGCCGGCGGTCTCGATCATGGAGCTCACCGAGGACAGCGCGGTCGAGCCGAAGCCGTCCTCGGGGATGGTGTCCTGGACGATCGTCATCGAGGAGGTGAGCTCGGAGAAGTTCTGGCACTGCTCCTTGGAGAGCATCACGCGCAGGAACTCGAGGCCGCCCGCACCGTTGGCCGCCTGGCTGGGGACCATGAACGGCTCCCCCGCCGCGCCGTGGATCGCACCGGCGCCCATCGCCGCGCCGTCGGAGAGCAGCGGGGTCGCGGCCCCGGTCATCTCGTAGTCGTCGGGCGTGGTGCTGCGCTGCTCGTTCTCGATCCAGGACCCGGAGGGATACATGACCGCCTTGCCGGTCACCCACTCCGTCTGGGCCTCGGTGTGCTTGATGCCCGCGCCGCCGGCGAGGAAGTAGCCCTCCGAGACGGCGTCCTCGATCGCCGCGAAGGCGTCGATGATCGGCTGCTGCTCGAAGGCGCCCTCCTCGAGGAGGTCCAGCGACCTGGCGACCTCCGGACCGCCCTCCTTGATCGCCATGGAGACGGCGAGCTCATGGAAGTAGTCCGCCGCGTTCTGCCCGCCCCAGGCGAACAGGGCCAGATCCTCCTTCTTGGCCTCCTCGCCGATGGTCATGACGTCGTCCCAGGTGGTCGGGGCCTCCCAGCCCTTCTCCTCGAACTGCTTGGCGGAGTACCACAGCGCGAACACCGTGTACATGTAGTTCAGCGCGAAGAGCTTCCCCGAGTAGGTGCCGGGCACCAGCACGCCCGGCAGCAGGGAGTCGCCGATCGTGCCGCCGTCGAGCGAGGGCGCCTCGATGAGAGCGCCGAGCTCGGAGAGGCTGCCGTCGGAGATCAGGGCGCTGGTGTTCATGTTCTGGGCGCCGGAGTTGTCGAAGAGGTCGGGCGGGTCGCCGCCGATGAAGCGGGGCTGGAGGTCGGGCTGGATGTTCACCGTCGAGGAGACATCGGCGGTGGTGCCGGGGTGGAGCTCCTCGTACTTCTCGCCGGCGTCCTTCGCGTACTGGTCGCCGTAGCCGCCGTTGAAGATCACGACGTCGACGGTCGAGTCCTCGGCGATGCCGAAGGGGTTGTCGTCGCTGACCTCGCCCTCGCCCTCGACGACGGCGCCTCCTGCGCCCTCGTCGCCGTCCTCGTCCCCACCACCGCCACCGGTCGCGCAGGCGCTGAGCGCCACCGCACCGGTGCCGAGGGAGGCGAGCGAGAGGAACCGGCGCCGGGAGGCGCCCATCCTGTCCAGCGGGGTCTCGAGCAGGGGATCGTTCTGGGGGTCCATGGGTGGCCTCATTCGTTGTTCGTCGTCGAATACGAGTGCTGTACCGGACCCTAGCCGGTTCTGGACCTCTGTCACGTCGACTCACCGTGCTGTGTCCCCGATCGTTATCCAGCGCCCCGGAACGCGACCCCCGCGCCGGCACCCACCTCGCGTGCGGGCCGGATCCAGCCTCCTCCCTCATCACTGCTCTACCGTGGCCCCATGAGTCAGCCGCTGCAGAACTCCTCACCCCTGACCGCTCGTCTCTACGATCTCGAGTACCCCCGCTCGCTGGGCGTGTACAGCACCTACCAGGAGGTGCAGTCGGTCGTGGACACCCTGGCCGACAACTCGTTCCCGGTGCAGAGCACCCTCATCGTGGGCACCGATCTGAAGCTGATGGAGCGCGTCACCGGCCGCAGGACGTGGCCGCGGGTCCTCGGGCAGGGCGTGCTCTCCGGCCTCTGGATGGGCTTGTTCCTGGGGCTGCTGCTGCTCCTGATCACCCCCGGGAACTTCATGGTGGTGCTGACCAGCATCCTCCTGGGCATCATCTTCTTCACGGTGTGGTCCGCCGTGGGCTACGCGATGACCGGCGGGAAGCGGGACTTCACCTCGATGACCGCCACCATCCCGATGCAGTACGAGCTGCTCGTCGAGCACAAGCACGCCGAGCAGGCGCGGAAGATCCTGGCCGAGTTCGGTGCCGCTCCCGCCTCGATGCCCGCCGCGCCCCACCCCGCCCCGCAGACGGCACAGCAGCCCGGCGCCCCGAGCGTCGGCACCTCCCCGGGGGGCCACGACCCTCGGCAGGGCGCTGCGCAGCAGGGCACCGGTCAGCAGTTCGGCGTGAGCCCGCAGCAGGGGTCCGCGCAGCACGGCGCAGGCACGCAGCACGGCGCGGGCTCGCAGCACGGCGGGCCGTACGGCACCTCGCCCTACGGTGCAGGCACCGGCGGGTCGCCGTCGGCCCCCGCACGGCCCTCGTACGGACAGCCGGCCACCCCTGCCGCTCCCCCGGCCGCCACCGGTGATCCGGCCCGCTCCGGCCGCCCGAGCTTCGGCCGGCCCGCCGGTGAGGGGGACGGTGAGCAGCCTCGGACCGGGCAGGCCGATCAGGACCGTCCCGCCGACTCGGACCGCGACGCCGGGAGCTGATGCCGCACGACGCCCGGACATCCGGGACCAGCGCGTCGCGGCCCACGGAGAAGCCCCCGCCTCGAGGCCCTGAGCCCGGAGGAGCGGGGGCTTCGTCGTGCCCGGACATGCGGAAGGGCCCCGCACCGGTCTCCCGGTGCGGGGCCCTCGCTGCTCAGCTCTCGCTGGGCGGTCGCCTCACGGCTGCGGGGTCTCCCCCGCGGTGATCACTTGGTGATCTTGGTGACGCGGCCGGAGCCCACGGTGCGGCCACCCTCACGGATGGCGAAGCCGAGGCCCTCCTCCATGGCGATCGGCTGGATCAGCTCGACCGACATCTCGGTGTTGTCGCCGGGCATGACCATCTCGGTGCCCTCGGGCAGCGTGATGACGCCGGTGACGTCGGTGGTCCGGAAGTAGAACTGCGGACGGTAGTTCGAGTAGAACGGGTTGTGACGGCCACCCTCGTCCTTGGACAGGATGTAGACCTGGCCCTCGAAGTTGGTGTGCGGGGTGATGGTGCCGGGCTTGGCCACGACCTGGCCGCGCTCGACGTCCTCGCGCTTGGTGCCGCGGAGCAGCAGACCGCAGTTCTCGCCGGCCCAGGCCTCGTCCATCTGCTTGTGGAACATCTCGATGCCGGTGACGATCGTCTTCTGCGGCTCGCGGATGCCGAGGATCTCGACCTCCGAGTTGATCGCGAGCTTGCCGCGATCGACCTTGCCGGTGACGACGGTGCCACGACCCTGGATCGTGAAGACGTCCTCGATCGGCATGAGGAAGGGCTGGTCGAGGTCGCGGACCGGGTCCGGGATGGACGCGTCGACGGCCTCCATGAGCTCAGCGATCTTCTCGATCCACTTCTCGTCGCCCTCGAGGGCCTTGAGAGCGGAGACCTGGATGACGGGCGCATCCTCGTCGAAGCCCTGGGAGCCCAGCATCTCGCGGACCTCCATCTCGACGAGCTCGAGGATCTCCTCGTCGTCGACCATGTCGGCCTTGTTGAGTGCGGCGAGCAGGTAGGGGACGCCGACCTGCTTGGCGAGCAGCACGTGCTCACGGGTCTGCGCCATCGGGCCGTCGGTGGCGGCGACCACGAGGATCGCGCCGTCCATCTGAGCAGCGCCGGTGATCATGTTCTTCACGTAGTCGGCGTGGCCCGGGGCGTCGACGTGCGCGTAGTGGCGCTTGTCGGTCTCGTACTCGATGTGCGAGACGTTGATCGTGATGCCGCGCTGCTTCTCCTCGGGCGCGTTGTCGATCGTGTCGAAGTCACGCTTCTCGTTGACCTCGGGGAACTTGTCGTACAGAACCTTCGAGATCGCAGCGCTCAGCGTGGTCTTGCCGTGGTCGACGTGACCGATGGTGCCGATGTTGACGTGCGGCTTGGTCCGCTCGAACTTGGCCTTCGCCATGGTGGTGTCCTCCTAGGACTTCGTATCGTGGTACTTCTGGATCGGGATCGGATCCCGCCCCGGGAGGGCGGGCCGATGGGAGAGGCGGGGGACGCAGGAGAAGGAGCCTACCTGCTTCCCCCGACTCCTCACTCGCCCCGGGTCTTCGCGACGATCTCCTCGGCAATGCTGCCGGGAACCTCCGCGTAGCTGTCGAACTGCATGGTGTACATCGCACGACCCTGGGTCTTGGACCGCAGGTCGCCGACGTAGCCGAACATCTCCGACAGCGGGACGAGAGCACGGACGATCTTGACCCCGCTCGCGTCCTCCATCGACTGGACCTGACCTCGCCGGGAGTTCAGGTCGCCGATGACATCTCCCATGTACTCCTCCGGAGTACGGACCTCGACGTCCATGAGGGGCTCGAGGAGGATCGGCTGCGCCTTGCGCAGGGCCTCCTTGGCCGCCATGGAGCCGGCGATCTTGAAGGCCATCTCCGAGGAGTCGACGTCGTGGTAGGCGCCGTCGAGGAGGGAGGCCCTGACGTTCACGACCGGGTAGCCGGCCATGATGCCGGACTGCAGGGCGTCCTGGATGCCCGCGTCCACGCTCGGGATGTACTCGCGCGGGATGCGACCGCCGGTGACCTTGTTCTCGAACTCGTAGAACACGCCGTCCTCGGCGTCCGTCAGCGGGCCGAAGGTCAGCTGGACCTTCGCGAACTGGCCGGAGCCGCCGGTCTGCTTCTTGTGGGTGAAGTCGAACTTCTCCACCGTCCGCTTGATCGTCTCGCGGTAGGCCACCTGCGGCTTGCCGATGTTCGCCTCGACGTTGAACTCGCGGCGCATGCGGTCCACGAGGATGTCGAGGTGCAGCTCGCCCATGCCCTTGATGACGGTCTGGCCGGTCTCCTCGTCGAGCTCCACCTGGAAGGTCGGGTCCTCCTTGGCGAGCTTCTGGATGGCCACACCCAGCTTCTCCTGGTCGCCCTTGGTCTTGGGCTCGATCGCCACCGAGATCACGGGCTCCGGGAAGCTCATGGACTCCAGCTGGATCGGGTTGGACGCATCGGTCAGGGTGTCACCGGTGGTGGTGTCCTTCAGGCCGATGAACGCGTAGATGTGGCCCGCGAAGGCCTC
Source organism: Brachybacterium sp. AOP43-C2-M15 (assembly GCF_052446295.1). Classification (NCBI taxonomy): domain Bacteria; kingdom Bacillati; phylum Actinomycetota; class Actinomycetes; order Micrococcales; family Dermabacteraceae; genus Brachybacterium; species Brachybacterium sp. AOP43-C2-M15. The sequence goes on along the minus strand of NZ_JBQSWB010000018.1, from coordinate 54,787 downwards.
GTCCACCGGGTTCTCCTTGTTGGAGTGCATCTGGAACAGCTTCCCGACGCGCTCCTTCTTGCCGGTGGTGGCGTTCAGGATCTGCTCGCCCTGCTTGACCTGGCCCGAGTAGACGCGGACGTAGGTCAGCGACCCGAAGAACGGGTGCGCGGCGACCTTGAAGGCGAGCGCCGAGAAGGGCGCGTCCCAGTCGGCGGCGCGAGTCAGCTCGGTCTCCTCGTCGCCCGGCTTGTGGCCGACCATGTCGGGCACGTCGAGCGGCGAGGGCAGGTAGTCGATGACACCGTTGAGCATGGGCTGGACGCCCTTGTTCTTGAACGCGGTGCCGCAGAAGACCGGGTAGGCCTCGGAGTTGACGGTCATCGACCGGATGCCGGACTTGAGCTCGTCGACGGTGAGGTCGCCCTCCTCGAGGTACTTGTCCATGAGCTCCTCGGAGCTCTCGGCGACGTCCTCGACCAGCTTGGAGCGGTACTCGTCGACCGTGTCCTGCAGGTCGGCGGGGATCGGGATCTCCCGCTGCCACTGGCCGAGCGAGGGATCGCCCTTCTTCGAGTTGATCGCCTTCATGTCCTCCTCGAGAGTCTCGGGCCAGTCGTAGGCCTTCATCTCGACGAGATCGATGATGCCGGTGAAGTCGTTCTCCGCACCGATCGGGATCTGCATGACCAGGGGCTTCGCGCCGAGGCGCTCCACGATGGTCTTGACGGTGAAGAAGAAGTCGGCGCCCAGCTTGTCCATCTTGTTGACGAAGCAGATGCGGGGCACGTCGTACTTGTCGGCCTGGCGCCAGACGGTCTCCGACTGGGGCTCCACGCCCTCCTTGCCGTCGAACACCGCGACGGCGCCGTCGAGCACGCGCAGCGAGCGCTCCACCTCGACGGTGAAGTCGACGTGGCCCGGGGTGTCGATGATGTTGATCTGGTTGTCGTGCCAGTAGCAGGTCGTCGCGGCCGACGTGATGGTGATGCCGCGCTCCTTCTCCTGCTCCATCCAGTCCATGGTGCCGGCGCCGTCGTGGGTCTCGCCCATCTTGTAGTTCACGCCGGTGTAGAAGAGGATGCGCTCGGTCGTGGTGGTCTTGCCGGCATCGATGTGAGCCATGATGCCGATGTTGCGGACCTTGTTCAGGTCGCTGAGCACTTCGAGTGCCACGGGCTTGTGCCTTTCTGGAGAGCGGATGCTGGTGGAGCTGCCGGAGGGCGGCGGGTGGGGCCCACCCCGAAGGGTGGACCCCACCATGCACTCACCAGCGGTAGTGCGCGAAGGCCCGGTTGGACTCGGCCATCTTGTGGGTGTCCTCGCGACGCTTGACAGCGGCGCCGAGGCCGTTGGAGGCGTCCAGGATCTCGTTCATCAGACGCTCGGTCATCGTGTTCTCGCGGCGGGCGCGGGAGTAGCTGACCAGCCAGCGCAGGGCGAGGGTCGTGGCACGGCCGGGCTTGACCTCGATCGGCACCTGGTAGGTCGCACCGCCGACACGGCGGGAGCGGACCTCGAGGGACGGCCGGATGTTGTCCAGCGCCTTCTTCAGGGTGACGACCGGGTCCTGGCCGTTCTTCTCACGGGCGCCCTCGAGCGCTCCGTAGACGATCCCCTCGGCGACGGTCTTCTTGCCGTCCAGGAGGATCTTGTTGATGAGCTGGGTGACGATCGGCGAGCCGTAGACGGGGTCGACGACCAGCTGGCGCTTGGGAGCGGGGCCCTTACGAGGCATTACTTCTTCTCCTTCTTCGCGCCGTAGCGGGAGCGCGCCTGCTGGCGGCCCTTGACCGACTGGGTGTCCAGCGCGCCGCGGACGATCTTGTAGCGGACGCCGGGGAGGTCCTTCACACGACCGCCGCGGACGAGCACGATGGAGTGCTCCTGGAGGTTGTGGCCCTCGCCGGGGATGTACGCGGTGACCTCGACGCCGGTCGACAGCTTCACGCGCGCGATCTTGCGCAGCGCGGAGTTCGGCTTCTTCGGGGTCTGGGTGTAGACACGGGTGCAGACACCGCGGCGCTGGGGCGAACCCTTGAGCGCGGGCGTCTTCGAGGAGGACGAACGGGCGTCCCTCCCCTTGCGCACCAACTGCTGAATAGTGGGCACAGCTTCTCTTCCTGTTCGGCCGCCGAGGCTGTTCGCCTCGGAGGATCGACAACTTCGACCGCTCGCGCGGTCGGCGACCCGATGCACCGTCCCCCTCTGCCCGGGAACGTCGGCGGATCGACCCGCCCGTCAGGCGATGGCGCCGGACGGGCGTCCTGGAGGACCGTGATCGGTGCCCGCGGTCGGACGGCCGGGCGGGGCCGTCGTTCCCGTATTCGGGCACGCCGCAAGGATCCGCTCCTCGCGGGGGACACCCCCCGCCGGCCCCGAGGGGCGGCGGGTCAGTCCCGGGTCACGACCAGAGGGCACTCCGGACGCACCTGCAGTCTACTGAGATGCGCCGTACGCGGTCAAAGCTTCCCCCGTGTTCCGACGCAGATCACATGACGACGCGCACCGCGCGACGCGCCGGCGCCCCGACGGAGGGGTAGGGACGCGACGAGCGCGCCGCAGGATCTGCGGCGCGCTCGTCGTCACGTGGTGACCGTGCGGTCAGCGGGGCTGAGGTCAGCGGATGCCGAGCTGGGAGGTGCAGGAGGGCCAGGCGCCCCAGCCCTGACCGGCCTGGACCTTCTTGGCGATGTCGATCTGCTGCTCGCGGGTGGCCTGGTGCGCGACCGGGGCGTACTTGCCGCCGCCGAAGCCGAGCCAGGTGGACTTGGTGAACTGCAGCCCGCCGGAGAAGCCGTTGCCGGTGTTGATGGACCAGTCGCCGCCGGACTCGCACTGGGCCAGGCGGTCCCACACGGAGCCGTCGGAGACCGACGGGGCCGAGGCACCGGAGTCGCCCGAGGACTCCTCGGACTCGCTGCGCTCGGAGCTGCGGTTGGACTTGGTGTCGCTCGAACGCTTCTCGCCCGAGGAGGACGAGGAGGACGACTCGCTCGAGGAGCTCGAGGAGGAGGACTCCTCGGCCGAGGAGGTCTCCGGCTCGGGCTCCGGGGCCGGCTTGACCTTGGTGCCCTTGGCGACGACCTCGGTGACCGGCTCGGTCACGACGTCCTCGGAGACCAGCTCGGACTCGGTGACCTCGCCGTCGACGACGGTCTCGGTGAACACCTTCTCCTTCTCGCCGGCCTTGCCCTCGGTGGTGGTCTTCGTGGTGCCCTCGTAGAGCGAGTCGTCCTCGACGGTCTTGGTCTCGAACGGGATCTTCTCGGTCTCGGTGCGCTCCTTCTCGCGGATGCGCTCGACGGTGTGGGTCGCGCCGTCCTCGAGCAGGGTGTCCCGCGGGACGTCGGCCTCGTCGGTGTCCTCGATGTTGCCGAGCACCTTCTCCATCGCCTCGCCGACGGTCAGCGCGGTCACCTCGAAGGTGTCCTCGCCGTACTGGCCCACGAAGGTGACGGTCTTGCGGGTGATGACCTCGACCTCGCCCTCGGCGTCCGCCAGGGTGGTCTCGGGGGCAGGCGTGATCGCGGCGCCGTCGGCCGCGTACTCGGCCTCGTCGAGGGCGTCGGCGACGGTGTCACCGGTGGTGAGCAGCTCCTGCTCCTCGCCGTCGACGGTCACGGTCACCGGGGTGCGCTGGATGACCTGGATGTCCATGCCGTCGGTGACGGTCTCCTCGAGTCCCGGCAGCACGAGGTCGGTGTCCTTGACCTCGATGCCCTCGGCGGCGAGCAGGTCACCGACGGTGGTCTGGGAGAAGGTGCGGACGGAGGACTCCTCGCCGTACCGGGAGATCTGGGCCTCGCTCGACATGGCGAAGGCGGTGCCGCCGCCTCCGACGGCGACGACGCACACGGTCGCGGCCCCGACGATCCACGGAGTCTTCTTCACTGTTCCACCCTGTTCCTGCCGCGCACGCGCGGCGATGACGTGTCGTTCCCTGAGCATGGGATCCCGCTCGGCGGGATCTGCAGCTCCGACACGCGCGCGGCCCCGAGGAGCGGGGCCGCAGGAATGGTCACGAGGGAACTGCCAGGATCCATGGTTTCCCGCATCGGCCGGATCCGTAAGGGGCAGGGGCAGAGTTTGAGGAACCGCCCAGGAGGTCTTTACCCTCTCGTGAACCTCGGCGTCGGGCAGGTCACCCCCGCGGGCCGCGCAGGGGGCCGCGGGGCGACCTGGACCACAGCGGCCACTCCCCCACGACGCTGCGCGTCCGCTCCCCCCCCTGGCGCTCCCACCACGGCGTGCGCTCCCGCCGTCACCGCCCCGGCACGACGCCGCGGGGCGGCCCCACCATGATGGTGGGACCGCCCCGCGGCGGAGGGTCGCGCCGACTCAGCGGAAGTCGGTGCGGAACGGATCAGCGTAGTCGATGTCGTCGAGGTTGACGGCACCGGTCTGGCCGAAGCCGGAGAAGTCCAGCTCGTCGTAGCCGGGCACCTGGTACATCTGCGCCTTGGCCTCCTCGGTGGGCTCGACCGCGATGTGGCGGAACCGCGACAGGCCGGTGCCCGCGGGGATGAGCTTGCCGATGATGACGTTCTCCTTGAGCCCCATGAGCTGGTCGCTCTTGCGGTTCAGGGCGGCCTCGGTGAGCACTCGGGTGGTCTCCTGGAAGGAGGCTGCCGAGAGCCACGACTCGGTCGCGAGCGACGCCTTGGTGATGCCCATCAGCTCCGGACGGCCCGAGGCGGGCTGTCCGCCCTCGGAGAGGACGCGACGGTTCTCCCGCTCGAAGGTGACCCGCTCGGCGAAGTCGCCGGGCAGCAGATCGGTGTCACCGGACTCGATGACGGTCACGCGACGCAGCATCTGCCGCACGATGACCTCGATGTGCTTGGCGTGGATGTCCACACCCTGGCTGATGTACACCTTCTGGACCTCGTCCACCAGGTGCTGCTGCACGGCCCGGGGGCCGAGGATGCGCAGCACCTGCTTCGGATCGACCGAGCCCTGCGTGAGCTGCTGACCGACGTCGATGTGATCGCCGTCGGCGATCAGCAGGGTCACGCGCTTGGAGACGGTGTAGGAGACCGGGTCCGAGCCGTCGTCCGGGGTGACCGTGATCCGACGCTGCTTGTCGTTCTCCTCGATCTCCGCGCGACCGGCGAACTCGGAGATCGGGGCGAAGCCGGCCGGGGTGCGGGCCTCGAAGAGCTCCTGCACACGCGGCAGACCGTGGGTGATGTCGCCGTCGGCGCTGGCCACACCGCCGGAGTGGAAGGTACGCATGGTCAGCTGGGTCCCGGGCTCACCGATGGACTGGGCCGCGACGATGCCGACGGCCTCGCCGATGTCGACCAGCTGGCCGGTCGCGAGCGAGCGGCCGTAGCACTGGGCACAGGTGCCCACCGCCGAGTCGCAGGTGAGCACGGAGCGGATCTTCGCCTCGCGCACGCCGGCCTCGACGAGCTGCTCGATGACCACGTCGCCGAGCTCGGTGCCGGCCGGCGCGGCCTCGGTGCCGTCGGCACCGGTGGCCGCGGTGGCCAGGACACGACCGTAGACCGTGGACTCCGCGTGCTCGTGGGGGCGCAGCACGCCGGCCTCCTCGACCGCGATCGGCAGGACCAGTCCCTTGGTGGTGCCGCAGTCGTCCTCGCGGACGATGACGTCCTGCGAGACGTCGACCAGACGACGGGTCAGGTAGCCGGACTGCGCGGTCTTCAGCGCCGTGTCCGCCAGGCCCTTGCGCGAGCCGTGCGAGGCGATGAAGTACTCCAGGACCGAGAGCCCCTCCTTGTAGTTGGAGAGGATCGGACGCGGGATGATCTCGCCCTTGGGGTTGTTCACCAGGCCGCGCATGCCGGCGATCTGGCGGATCTGCATCCAGTTGCCGCGGGCGCCCGAGTCCACCATCCGGTAGATGGTGTTGGTCGACTCGAAGTTCTCCCGCATCGCCTGGTCGACCTCGTTGGTCGCCTCGGTCCAGATGTCGATCAGCTCCATGTTGCGCTCGGTCTCGGAGACCAGACCGAGGTCACGGTTCTCCTGGACCTGGGCGGCCTTCGCCTCGTACTTGGCGATGATCTCGGGCTTGCTCGGCGGGGTCACCACGTCGGACAGCGCGAAGGACGCACCCGAGCGCGTGGACCAGGCGAAGCCGTAGGCCTTCAGCGCGTCGAGCGACGCGGCGACCTGACCCTTGTCGTAGCGCTCGGCGAGGGCGTTGACGATGCCGCCCAGACGCTTCTTGCCGACCTGGCCCTGCACGAACGGGAAGTCCACCGGCAGCGTCTCGTTGAAGTGCACGGCACCCAGGGTGGTGGTCAGGACGATCGGATCGCCCTCGGTCCAGCCCTCGGGGGCCTCCCAGTCGCTCGGCGGGACGACGTCCGTGAAGCGGATGGAGACCGGCGCGTTCAGGTGCAGGTCACCGCGGTCGAAGGCCATGATCGCCTCCGCCTCGGAGGCGAAGGAGCGACCGGCGCCCGCGACGTCCTCGCGCACCGTGGTGATGTGGTACAGGCCGATGATCATGTCCTGGGCGGGCATGGTCACGGGGCGACCGTCGGAGGGCTTGAGGATGTTGTTGCTGGACAGCATCAGGATGCGCGCCTCGGCCTGCGCCTCTGCCGAGAGCGGCAGGTGCACGGCCATCTGGTCGCCGTCGAAGTCCGCGTTGAACGCGGCGCAGACCAGCGGGTGCAGGTGGATGGCCTTGCCCTCCACCAGCTGCGGCTCGAAGGCCTGGATGCCCAGACGGTGCAGGGTGGGCGCACGGTTCAGCAGCACCGGGTGCTCGGTGATGACCTCTTCGAGGACGTCCCACACCTCGGGACGCGCACGCTCGACCATCCGCTTGGCGGCCTTGACGTTCTGGGCGTGGCTGAGCTCGACCAGGCGCTTCATCACGAAGGGCTTGAACAGCTCGAGCGCCATCCCCTTGGGCAGACCGCACTGGTGCAGCCGGAGCTGCGGGCCGTTGACGATGACGGAGCGGGCGGAGTAGTCCACGCGCTTGCCCAGCAGGTTCTGGCGGAAGCGGCCCTGCTTGCCCTTGAGCATGTCGGAGAGCGACTTCAGCGGGCGGTTGCCCGGGCCGGTGACCGGACGGCCGCGACGGCCGTTGTCGAACAGCGAGTCGACCGACTCCTGCAGCATGCGCTTCTCGTTGTTCACGATGATCTCGGGGGCACCGAGGTCCAGCAGCCGCTTGAGGCGGTTGTTGCGGTTGATCACGCGACGGTACAGGTCGTTGAGGTCGGAGGTCGCGAAGCGGCCGCCGTCCAGCTGCACCATCGGGCGCAGGTCCGGGGGGATCACCGGGACGGCGTCCAGCACCATGCCGACGGGCGAGTTGGTGGTGGACAGGAACGCGGAGACGACCTTGAGGCGCTTGAGGGCGCGGGCCTTCTTCTGGCCCTTGCCGGTGGCGATGATCTCGCGCAGCGAGACCGCCTCGGCCTCGAGGTCGAAGTCCTGGAGCCGACGCTGGATCGCCTCGGCGCCCATGCCGCCCTCGAAGTAGGTGCCGTAGCGCAGCTTCATCGCGCGGTAGAGCTGCTCGTCGCCCTCGAGGTCGGCGACCTTGAGGGACTTGAAGCGCTCCCACACGCGGGTGATGCGGTCGATCTCGGCGTCGTACTTCTTGCGGATCTGCGCCTGCTCGCGCTCGCCGGAGTCGCGGACCTTGCGCTTCGCGTCGGCCTTGGCGCCCTCCTCCTCGAGCTGGGCGAGGTCCTTCTCCGCGGACAGCGCGCGCTGGTTGATCGCGGCGTCGCGCTCGTTCTCGAGCTCCTTGACCTCGAGGTCGAAGCGCGCCTGCAGGTCGGGCATGTCGTCGTGACGGGCCTGCTCGTCCACCGCCGTGATCATGTACGCGGCGAAGTAGATGATCTTCTCGAGATCCTTCGGCGCGAGATCCAGCAGGTAGCCCAGGCGGCTCGGGACGCCCTTGAAGTACCAGATGTGGGTGACGGGGGCGGCGAGCTCCACGTGACCCATGCGCTCACGGCGCACGGAGGACTTGGTGACCTCCACGCCGCAGCGCTCGCAGACGATGCCCTTGAAGCGGACGCGCTTGTACTTGCCGCAGTAGCACTCCCAGTCCCGGGTGGGGCCGAAGATGCGCTCGCAGAACAGGCCGTCCATCTCGGGCTTCAGGGTGCGGTAGTTGATGGTCTCGGGCTTCTTGACCTCGCCGTGGGACCAGCCGCGGATGTCATCGGCAGTGGCGAGACCGATGCGCAGCTCATCGAAGGTGTTGACGTCGAGCACAGGTGTCCTTCTCTCGATCGGAAGTCGTGGTGTCTGAGGGAACGGGGGTCGAGGGCGGGGCCGGGACGGCGATGGTCAGCGCTGCTGCGCGGACGGGCATCGTCCCGGTCCCCCGTCCGTCAGACCTCTTCGATGGAGCCGACGCCCTCGTGGGGCCGGCGGGACAGGTCGATGCCGAGCTCCTCCGCGGCGCGGAAGACCTCCTCGTCGTTCTCCTGGACCTCCTGGGCGGTGCCGTCGCTGGACAGCACCTCCACGTTCAGGCAGAGCGACTGCATCTCCTTGAGCAGCACGCGGAAGGACTCGGGGATCCCGGGCTCGGGGATGTTCTCGCCCTTGACGATCGCCTCGTAGACCTTGACGCGGCCGGCGATGTCGTCGGACTTGATCGTCAGCAGCTCCTGCAGGGCGTACGCGGCGCCGTAGGCCTCGAGCGCCCACACCTCCATCTCGCCGAAGCGCTGGCCGCCGAACTGTGCCTTGCCGCCCAGGGGCTGCTGCGTGATCATCGAGTACGGACCGGTCGAGCGGGCGTGCAGCTTGTCGTCCACCAGGTGGTGGAGCTTCAGCATGTACATGTAGCCCACGGAGATCGGATCCGGGAACGGCTCGCCGGAGCGGCCGTCGAACAGGCGCGCCTTGCCGTTCTCCTTGACCATCCGCTCGCCGTCCCGGTTCGGACGGTGATTGGCGATCAGGCCGGTGACCTCGTCGGCGGTGAGGCCGTCGAAGACGGGGACCGCGACCGGGGTGCCGGGCTCACCGTGCAGGGCCGCCTCGGGCAGGTCCGCGGCCGCCGCGTCCGCGGCGTCCAGGTCCCAGCCGGCCTTGGCCACCCAGCCCAGGTGGGTCTCCATGACCTGGCCGATGTTCATACGACCGGGCACGCCCATCGGGTTCAGGATGATGTCCACCGGGGTGCCGTCCTCGAGGAACGGCATGTCCTCGACCGGCAGGATCTTGGCGATGACGCCCTTGTTGCCGTGACGGCCGGCGAGCTTGTCGCCGTCGGTGATCTTGCGCTTCTGGGCCACGTAGACGCGGACCATCTCGTTGACGCCGGTGGGGAGGATGTCCCCGTCCTCGTCGTCGTTGAAGACCTGCACGCCGATGACGGTGCCGGACTCGCCGTGGGGGACGCGCAGCGAGGTGTCGCGCACCTCGCGGGCCTTCTCGCCGAAGATGGCGCGCAGCAGGCGCTCCTCCGGGGTCAGCTCGGTCTCGCCCTTCGGGGTGACCTTGCCGACCAGGATGTCGCCCGGCTCGACCTCGGCGCCGATGCGGATGATGCCGCGCTCGTCGAGATCGGCCAGCACGTCGTCGCCGACGTTCGGGATGTCCCGCGTGATCTCCTCCTTGCCCAGCTTGGTGTCGCGCGCGTCGACCTCGTGCTCCTCGATGTGGATCGAGGTGAGGACGTCGTCCTGGACCATCCGCGAGGACAGGATGATGCCGTCCTCGTAGTTGTGGCCCTCCCACGACATGAACGCGACCAGAAGGTTCTTGCCGATGGACAGCTCACCCTGATCGGTCGAGGGGCCGTCAGCCAGGATCGACCCCGCCTCGACGCGGTCGCCCTCGTCGAACAGCACGCGCTGGTTGTAGGAGTTGCCCGCGTTGGAGCGCTCGAACTTCCCGATCGGGTAGGTCTGACGGGTGCCGTCGTCGGCCATCACCACGATGAGGTCGGCGGACAGCTCCTCGATGACGCCGCCCTTCTCCGCGACGACCACGTCGCCCGCGTCGACCGCGGCGCGACGCTCCATGCCGGTGCCGACCAGCGGCATCTCGGAGCGCAGCAGCGGGACGGCCTGCCGCTGCATGTTCGAGCCCATGAGCGCACGGTTGGCGTCGTCGTGCTCGAGGAAGGGGATCATCGCGGTGGCCACGGAGACCATCTGACGGGCGGAGACGTCCATGTAGTCGACGTCCTCGACGGCGACCAGGTCCGGCTCGCCGCCGGCCAGACGCACCAGGACCTCCTCCTCGAGGAAGCGGCCCTCCTCGTCGATCTTGGCGTTGGCCTGCGCGATGATGTGCCGGTCCTCGTCATCCGCGGTGAGGTAGACGACCTCGTCGGTGACGTGGCCGTCGACCACCTTGCGGTACGGGGTCTCGACGAATCCGAAGGGGTTGATGCGGGCGAAGGTCGCCAGCGAGCCGATCAGGCCGATGTTCGGACCCTCCGGGGTCTCGATCGGGCACATGCGGCCGTAGTGCGACGGGTGGACGTCACGGACCTCCATGCCGGCGCGGTCGCGGGAGAGTCCGCCCGGGCCGAGCGCCGACAGACGCCGCTTGTGGGTCAGGCCCGACAGCGGGTTGTTCTGGTCCATGAACTGCGAGAGCTGGGAGGTTCCGAAGAACTCCTTGATCGCCGCGGTGACCGGACGGATGTTGATCAGGGTCAGCGGCGTGATCGCCTCGACGTCCTGGGTGGTCATGCGCTCGCGGACGACGCGCTCCATGCGGGACAGGCCCGTGCGCACCTGGTTCTGGATCAGCTCGCCCACCGCGCGGATGCGACGGTTGCCGAAGTGGTCGATGTCATCGGTCTCGACGCGGACGGGACGGCCGTCCTTGCTCGTGTACTCGCTGACGCCGTCGTGCAGGGCGACGATGTACTTGATGGCCGCGACGATGTCCTGCAGGCGCAGGGTCGACTCGGAGAGGCTGCCCTCGAGGCCGAGCTTCTTGCCGATCTTGTAGCGGCCGACCTTGGCGAGGTCGTAGCGCTTGGCGTTGAAGTAGAGGTTGTTCAGCATCGCCTCGCCCGCATCGCGCGTGGGCGGCTCGCCCGGCCGCTGCTTGCGGTAGATGTCGATGAGCGCCTCGTCCGGGGAGGAGATGCGGTCCTTCTCGAGCGTGGAGCGCATCGACTCGAACTCGCCGAACTCCTCGAGGATGTCGCTGTGGGACATGCCCAGGGCCTGCAGCAGCGTGGTGACCGACTGCTTGCGCTTGCGGTCGATGCGCACGCCGACCTGGTCGCGCTTGTCGACCTCGAACTCGAGCCAGGCTCCGCGCGAGGGGATGACCTTCGCGGAGAAGATGTGCTTGTCGCTGGTCTTGTCGATGGACTCCTCGAAGTACACGCCCGGGGAGCGGACCAGCTGCGAGACGACGACACGCTCGGTGCCGTTGATGATGAACGTGCCCTTCTCGGTCATGAGCGGGAACTCGCCCATGAAGACCGTCTGGGTCTTGATCTCACCGGTCTCGTTGTTCATGAACTCCGCGATGACGTACAGCGGAGCGGCGTAGGTGAGGTCCTTCTCCTTGCACTCGTCGACCGTGTACTTCGGGTCGTCGAAGGTGTGATCGCGGAAGGACAGCGACATGTTGCCGGCGAAGTCCTCGATCGGGGAGATCTCCTCGAGGATGTCCGCGAGACCGGAGGTCTGGGGGACGTCCTCGCGACCGGCGGCGGAGGCCTCAGCGGCCCGCTCCTGCCAGCGCTCGTTGCCCAGCAACCAGTCGAACGAGGTGGTCTGCAGACTCAGCAGATCCGGGACCTCGATCGGGTCGCCGAGCTTCGCGAAGGTGACGCGAGGGGAGGCGGTACGAAGTGCGATGTCAGTGGTGCGATCGGTGCTCGAGGCAGCCAAGGGGGGTCCTTCCACAGGCCGATGACGGAATCCCAGGCGCGGCGAACACCCGTCAGGGCGGTGGAGCAGACAATGTGGTGTACAGAGGCAGCAGAACCGACGGGAGACGCACAGCGCAAGGACCGAGCATAGACAAGATCGCGGATGGACGCAAGCGTCGCGACGCGACCGGTCCATCCGCGTCGGCCGCTATATGCCTGGCGCGGGGGTTCTGCCGGTGCTTCCTGCCCGTCTGGCTCGACCGTCCCGGTGGTCTCATCACACCGGGAGCGTGCGGCAGGAACAGCTCCGTACGGGAAAAAGCATGGAGGGAAAATCCTGCGGAGTCAAGCAGCGGCGGGTTCGCCCGGAGTGTCGCCGCTCGTCAGAGGTGCTTTCCAGGGCGACACCCCGCAGAGCGCGCGCTCCGCGGTCGCGCTCGTGCCCTGCGGTCCCCCGGCCGCCGCCCCGTCCTCACGGCGGTGGGCCGTCCCGTGCGGGCCGCCTCCCTGCTCGCCGAGGCGGCCCGCCATGACCTCGCATGATCTCGGTCACCGCGCCGGAGGGCCGACGGATGCGGGACCTCGCCGGGGCGGGCGCTCGCGGTCTCGCTCCCCGTGGGTCCGCACCCCTCGTGCGCGCGACCTCCCTCCCCCGCGGAGCGCGAGGTCCCCTCCGTCGGACGCTCAGTCCCGCCGACGCAGGACCAGCAGCGCGCCGCCGCCCAGCATCAGCGCCGCCGCGACGAGCGGGACCAGCAGCTCGGCGCCGGTGCGGGCGAGGGGCCCGCCGCTCCCGGCCGCGGAGCCGTCGCCGCGGCCGGCATCGCGGCCCGGCGCGGGGCCGGAGTCGCCACCGGGGTCGCTGTCCGGCCCGCCGCCGTCCGTCCCGTCGCCCGCCCCGCCGCCGGCGCCGCCGTCCGTGTCGCCCGAGTCGCCGCCGTCACCGGGGCCGTCACCGCCGTCAGCACTCCCGCTCCCGTCGCCGCCGCCGGCGCCTCCACCACCTGCGCCGTCCTCGCCGCCCTCGTCGTCCTCACCGTCCTCGTCCCCTCCCGGCGCCGCCGCCGGAAGGATCAGGTACGTGCCCCGGGACGGGCCGGAGAAGCTCAGCACCCCGTCGCTCCACGTCGCCCCGACGGGCAGACGGGTGCCGTCCGCGAGCAGCCGCACCACCCTCTCCCCCTCGGCGCCGGGCGCGGTGATCGCGGCGGGGAGCGCGACGTACGCGTTGGCGAGGGTCAGCACCCGGCCCAGGCCGTCGTCGGCCTCCCCGATGCTCGCCGCCAGCGAGTCGTCGCTGCGGAAGGTGGCGGTCGCGGTGACCTCCCCGTCGGTGAGCGTGACCGTCTCGAGGGCGAGGGACACCGTGATCGACAGCTCGACAGCACCGCCCCCGGCGTCCGGCAGCACGTCACCGTCGGCGTCCGTCGCCAGAAGGGTCACCTGCTGCTCGCCCTCGACCAGCATGGACCCCGGCGCGAGGCGCAGGGACAGCCCGGCCTCCGCCGCCGCGGCCGCATCGCCGTCGAGCGTCGGCTCGTACTGCTCGAGCACGGTCCGCGCGAGGCCGTCCTGGTCGGCGAGCTCCTCGCGATGGATGCTGATCCCGACCCCCTCGGGGCCGGAGATGCCGATCTCGGCCGCGGGGGCGGCGACCCGGAAGGCGATCTCCTCGGTCGTGCGATGGCCTGCCAGATCGCTCGTCACCACCGTGAGGGAGTGGGCGCCCTCGGCGAGGTGCGCCGTCGGCACCCGCGCGGAGAGCGAGCCCTGCACGGCGGTGGTCCTCGCGCCGAAGGAGGCGATCTCCTGCTCCGCCGCGGCATCGGCCTCGACGCCGTCGGCTCCGGGTTCGTCGCCCTCGGATCCGAGGTCGCGGAGGTCCTGCAGCGCCTCCTCGAGCGCGTGCTCCTGGGTGGCGAGATCGGTGACCTCGTCGTGGACCACCTCGTCGTCGAGCAGCACCTGCAGGCCCGCCAGGTTCCCGTCGGACGCGATGATCTCGATCTCGCGGCCGTCGTCGACGACCTCGCCCCGGGTCAGGTTCGCGATGTCGACGCGGGGGACCTCCTGGTCGAGGACCACGGGGATCAGTCCCATGAGGACGTTGCCGTTCGAGTCGGCGAACTGGACCAGCAGGGTGTCGCCGTCGGCCACCGAGATCTCGGTGGAGAACTCGCGGAGGTTGGAGCCCTCCCCCGGGCTGCCGAGGTCGAACCGTTCGACGACGGTGGATCCGTTGAGCGCGAAGGTGTATCCCCAGCCGTCATCGGAGGCGGTGCCCGCCACGGTGATCCGCGGGGTGCTCGCGTACAGCGTCCCGCCCACCAGCGTGGGTTCGTCGATCTGCAGGGTCGGGGCGGTGACGTCGAAGTGGAAGCGGACCCCGCGGTCGTAGCGGACCCGCCCCTCGGCGTCCTCGATCACCATCCGGAAGTGGTTCTCCCCGGTGGTCATCGGAAGATCGGCGGTGAAGGCGCCGTCCTCGCCGATCCGTGCCCGGATCGGCGCCGGGTCGCCGTACCGGCCGTCCTCGCCGACCCGGCCGCCCGGGGTGAGGGTGATGCTGCCGCCGGCCGGGTACTCGCCGCGGAGCGTGAACACGCTCCCGGCGGCGTCGACGTCCGGGGTGCCGCCCGGGACGAAGCAGGCCGCGGAATCCAGCACGCAGTCCGCGTTGAGGATCTCGGGCAGGGCCCACACGGGGGACGGCGCGCGCCCGGAGATCGCGAACGTCCGCGCGACGGTGTTCACGCCGTCGGTGGCGCTGAGCGTGAACGCGGCCGCGTCCTCCTCCGGGGTCACGGTGACCTCGAAGGAGCCGTCCGCACCGACGTCGGCCGTCGTCTCCCCCGCGGCGACGGCGAGCTCGGCGCCCTCTCGCTCGTCGGTGACCGTGCCGGTGAGGGTGATGCGGCCGTCCTCCTCGAGCAGGACGCCCCCGTCCTCGCCGGTGGCCGGTTCGTCGACCGCGAGCTCGGGCGGGATCGAGTCGTGGATCAGGGAGATCGCCTCGGAGGCCACGACCTCTCCGGCGCCGTCGAGGCCCTCGACGACGAGCTCCTGGAGCCCTTCGGCGAGCGGGACCCGCAGCGCGAAGCGGCCGTTCTCGATCGTGCCCGACCGATCGCCGACCCGGACCTCGACGATGTCCCCGGAGGCGTAGCCGCCGATGCTCAGCTCGCTGTCCTCGATCAGCGGGAAGTCCGGGCCGATGACCTGCTCGTGCATCTGCGAGGCGCCCGCGACCAGCAGCGACGCGGCTCCGAACACATGGGTCGCCGTGCCGAGGGTGAAGCCGCGGTCCACGGCGGAGACCGTCACGAATCCGGCCCGGTCGCGGTCGACCTGCACCGCGTAGGTGCCGTCCACCTCCGTCACCGCGAGCTCCTCGCCGGAGGCGTCCGCGGCCTGCGGCGGGGCGAACAGGCCGGAGCCCTCCTCGAGGACCGTGAAGGTCAGCAGGCCGTCGTCGTACTCGCCGAACTCGATCACCGGCGCGGTGGCGTCGACGCCGACGGCAAAGTCGAGCCGCTGCCAGTCCTCGTCCTCGCTGAGGCGGGTGCTGACGCGGTAGAGGTACTCGCCGTCGGGCAGCGCGGCGAACTCCGCGGCCTGCGGATCGTAGACCGTGCCGTCGAAGGTGTAGCCGCCCCACAGCAGCTGGGCGGGATCGGGCGCCGCGAGGTAGTCGCTGAGCAGGGTGCGGAAGACGCCCTGCTCCTCGCCGAGGGTGAGGATCTCGGTGCCGTCCTCGGCGAGGATCTGGTAGCGGATGTCGGAGGCGTTGCGCGCCACCAGCAGCTCGGGAGCGACCACGTCCATGTCCCCGTCGCCGTTGGGCGAGAGCCAGAAGCGCCCGTAGTCGTCGCTCTCGAGCGGCAGCACCTGATCACCGAGGAGGGTGATCATGCCGGACTCCGCGTCGACGCCCGGGAGCTGCTCGCCCGCGGGCAGGATGATGCTCTCGGCGTTCCAGTCCCCGACCACGCCGAGGAAGGGCACCGCGAGATCCACCTGCCCGGCCGTGGCGGACTCCAGCTCCACCCAGCCGCCGGTGAAGTGGGGCTCGCCGGTCTCGGGGGTGACCGTGACCTCGACCGCGGCGGTGCCGCCGGCAGGCACGGTCACCGCGGTGGGCGCCGTGACGGAGCCCGCGGAGGCGCGCACCTCGGTGGCGGCGCCGGCCTCGTTGGTCTCGGCGAGCAGCTCGACCTCGGGGAGCGTGAACTCGGCGTCCACGTCCCCGCTGTTGGTCAACGTCACCGTGAACGCGGCGGAGCCGTCGATCTCCCGCAGCGCGGCCGCTCCCTGCCCGCCGACGGTGGCGATGACCTCGGAGGCCACGGCCCGGTCGACCTGGGCGAGCCCGGCACCGATCTGGCGCGGGGACGGGGGCAGCCCGGTGGCCTCGTCCCGCGGGACCAGGGCGGTGTTCATGAGCATGACCGTGGCCAGGTCCACGCGCTCGGCGCCGGAGACGTCGGGGCGGGTCTCGTGCAGGTGCTCGAGCACGAGCGCGGCCATGCCGGCGACGTTGGGCGCCGCCATCGAGGTGCCCGAGCTCATGCCGTAGGTGCCGTCGTTGTAGGTCGAGTACACGTTGCCGCCGATGCCGGCGATCTCGGGCTCGAAGTCCAGCGAGGGGGTCGAGCCCCAGGAGGTGAAGGCGGACGGCGTCATCGCGCTCACGCTCTCGAGCACCTCGACCTGGTCGGTGATCCGGAGAGTGGTCTCCCCGGCCGCGATCCGCTCCGCCAGGGCGACGCCGACGGAGTTCGTCACCGTGATGCCCGGGAGCGTGAACTCCTCGACCCCCGCCATCCCGAAGGGGGCGTCCTCGGTGTTGTACACGACCACGCCGCCCGCGCCGGCCGCGAGCGCGTTCTCGTACTTCTCGGTGAAGGGGATCGTGCCGCGCGCGATGAGGGCGTAGTCACCGTCCAGCGCCCGGCCCTCCGTCTCCTCGACGGTGCCCTCTCCCAGATCGACCAGGCGGTGCGCATCGTCGTCGAGCTCACCGGTGGCCGGCGAGTACGGGATGCCTTCGGGGTCGTCGTCCACGAAGGCCATCAGCTGCGTGACCACGGCGTTGTCGAGCGAGGCGACCGTGAGCGCCGAGCCCAGCGTCCCCGGAGAGCCGACGGTGCCGTCGTCCAGGCGCCCGACCGCGTCGTCGTCGATCGCGCCCTCAGAGAAGTTCTGGCCGTCGTTGCCGGCGGCGATCACGGTGAGCACCCCCGCGTCCCGCGCGGCCTCGATCGCGAGAGAGCTCGCATCGGAGGGGTTCTTCAGACCGTTGGGAGAGCCGAGGGACATGTTGATGACGTCGGCGTCGAGCTTCACCGAGTCCTCGATGGCCGCGACGATGTCCGAGTCGGTGGCGCCCCCTCCGCTGTTCGAGAACACCTTCATCGCGAGCAGCTGGGCGTTGGGGGCCACGCCGTCCAGCTCGCCCGTCTCCGCGAAGTCGCCGGGCTGCTCGCCCTCGGAGCCGTTGGCGGCGGCGATGCCGCCGACGTGCTGGCCGTGCGCGTCGATCACGCCGTCCTTGACCACGAAGTTCTCGTCGGCGTAGTTGTACCCGTCGGGCACCTTGCAGGTGAAGCCGGCATCCGGTGCCGGGTTGATGTCGGCGATCGCGGCGGCGGAGCAGTCGTCCAGACGCAGCGCGGGGTGGCCGGGATCGATGCCGGAGTCGATGATCGAGATGACCATGCCGGTGCCGTCGACGCCGACGTCCGCGAACGCCGCGGGCACGCCCTGCAGGGCGCGGGCGGTGTGCTCGGTGCGCTCGTAGACGCGCTCGCGGCGCACGGACAGCACCTCGGGCTCGAGCGAGAGCGCGGAGAGCCGGTCCCCGGGGACCGTCGCGGAGAAGCCGTTGACCAGGTAGGCGAACTGCCGATCGAGCTCGAGACCGTGCTCCTCCGACCAGCTCTCGATCAGCTGCTGCTGGGCCTGCAGGCGGGAGGACTCCTGCGCCATCGAGAGGCTCGCGGGCTGGTCCTTCAGCAGCACGACCACGTCCACGGGCTCGGAGGAGATCTCGTCGACGATGCCCGGGAGCTCCTCGACGGGGCCGGGCGCCGCCGGTGGCAGGGGCGCCGCCGGCGCGGCGACGGCCGTGGACATGCCGAGACCGAGGGTCCCGAGGAGAAGGGCGCCGGACAGAGCGGCGAGTCGACGAAGCGGCCGTGAAGGCACAGGGAACCCCCGTGTGAGCTATGGCATCGGTGCTCACATCCTAGGCAGTGCCCAGCGGACGTTCAGCTGATCCTCATGACCCGATGGTCACGAACGGATGACGGGTGGGCATGCGGAAGGGCCGCCCCGCTGATGCGGGACGGCCCTTCCGGAGCAGTGCGACTGCCGCCAGGTGAGGCGCTCGCCGCAGCGAGCGCCGGAGATCACTTGACGGTGATGGTCGCGCCGGCCTCCTCGAGCTTCGCCTTGGCGGCCTCGGCGTCGTCCTTCTTGACACCCTCGAGGACAGCCTTGGGGGCCTCGTCGACGAGCGCCTTCGCCTCCTTCAGACCGAGCGAGGTGAGGGCGCGCACCTCCTTGATGACGGCGATCTTCGCGGAGCCGGCGGAGTCGAGGATGACGTCGAACTCATCCTTCTCCTCCTCGGCCTCGGCCTCGCCACCGGCGGCGGCGCCACCGGCGGCGGCGACGGCCACGGGGGCGGCGGCGGTGACGTCGAAGACGTCCTCGAACTGCTTCACGAACTCGGAGAGCTCGATGAGGGACATCTCCTTGAAAGCTTCGATGAGCTCGTCGTTGCTGAGCTTCGCCATGGTGGCGTTCCTTCCTGTTGGTGGGACCTGCGTCCCTGCGGTGTCAGGCGGCGCGTGCGCGCCAGGTCATGCGGTCCGGTCGCTCCACGGGGAGCGGCCGGGGGACAGCGCTGAGGCTGTGGTGCGGAAGCCGCGAGCCGGGAGGGCTCAGGCGGCTTCCTGCTTGGCCCGCAGCGCGTCCACGGTGCGCGCCGTCTTGGACAGCGGCGCCGCAAACACTGCGGCGGCCTTGGACATCGACGCCTTCATGGCGCCGGCGGCCTTGGCCAGCAGGACCTCGCGGGACTCGAGGTCCGCGAGCTTCTGGACGTCCTGTTCCGAGAGCAGCTTGCCCTCGAAGTAGCCGGACTTGACCACGAGGCTCTCGTGGGTCTTGGCGAAGTCACGCAGAGCCTTCGCAGGCTCCACCGGCTCACCCTTGATGAAGGCGATGGCGGTCGGCCCGCTGAGCGTGCCGTCGAACACGTCGATGCCGGCCTCGCGAGCGGCGATCTCCGTGAGCGTGTTCTTCACCACGGCGTAGGTCGTCTCGGAACCCAGCGCGCGACGGAGCTCCCTGAGCTCCCCCACGCTGAGCCCGCGATACTCGGTGATGACGGCGGCGTCGGAAGCGCGGAACAGATCCGCGATCTCGGCGACGGCGTCCACCTTTTCGGGGTTCGCCATGGCCCTCCTTCCAGAGGTCTCTCGCCGCCGGGTGAAGGCGCCCCGCAACGGAGAAGGCCTCGACACGCAAGTGTCGAGGCCTCGATCGCACGAGCACCGCTCCCGGGGAGCGCCGGCCGGGGCCGGACGGGCACGATCGTGCGAGGATCGCTTCTTCACCTGCGCAGGCCACCCCGGAGGGGAGTGCTTCGGTCGTCCTCGGGGTCGAGGGCGACGACCGGCGGTCTTCGGTAGCACCAGAGTAGACCAGCATCGGGCCCTCGCGCCACGCCGGGAGCGGGGGCGTGCATCACATCCCGTCAGCGGCCCGCGTCGCCGAGCGGCAGACCGGGCTGGCATCGTCGCCGAGCGGCGCGCCGGGCAGGCCGTCGAGCGGCGCGCCGGGCAGGCATCGTCGCCGAGCGGCACGCCGGGCTGGCCGTCGCCGAGCGGCGCGCCGGGCAGGCCTTCGCCGAGCGGCGCGCCGGGCAGGCATCGTCGATTCCCCCGATATCGCCCACCAGCGGACGGAAACGGGGGATTCGCGCGGCGTGCCCGACGCACAGGCCGACGGGGCCGCCCCCGAACGTCCCGCCCCCGTGCCCGGGTCCGGCGCGTCCTCGAAGACCGCCCTTGCCCGCTCCAGATTCCGCCCGCTCCAGATTCCGCCCGCTCCAGATTCCGCCCACTCCTGACACGACACGATCCCCGCAGCTCCCTGAGAGTCAGGGTGCTGCGGGGATCGCCAGGACCCGCCACGTGAGGGACGGGGCGTCGCGGACGCGCCCTCGGAGGGGACGCCGACGGGGCTCAGGCCTCGTCGGTGTCCTCGAGGAGGTTGCGCGTGCGGTTCACGTCGATCGGGACGCCCGGGCCCATGGTGGTGGACACGGTGATCTTGGTGATGTAGCGGCCCTTGGAGGAGGACGGCTTCAGACGCAGGATCTCGTCGAGCGCGGCGACGTAGTTCTCGACCAGCTGCTGGTCGGTGAAGGAGACCTTGCCGACGATGTAGTGCAGGTTGGCCGCACGGTCGGTGCGGAACTCGATCTTGCCGCCCTTGATGTCGGACACGGCCTTCGCGGTGTCCATGGTGACGGTGCCGGTCTTGGGGTTCGGCATGAGGCCGCGGGGACCGAGCACGCGGCCCAGCTTGCCGACCTTGCCCATCAGGTTCGGCGTGGCCACGGCCGCGTCGAAGTCGGTCCAGCCGCCGGCGACCTTCTCGATCAGCTCGTCGTCGCCGACCTCGTCGGCGCCGGCCTCGAGGGCGGCCTCGGCCTGCGCACCGGTCGCGAAGACGATGACGCGAGCGGTCTTGCCGGTGCCGTTGGGCAGGTTGACGGTGCCGCGCACCATCTGGTCGGCCTTGCGCGGGTCCACGCCGAGACGCATCGAGACCTCGACAGAGGCGTCGAAGGACGCCGGGGAGGACTTCTGCGCGAGGCGCAGCGCATCCAGCGGGGAGTACGTGCGACCCTCTTCGATCAGCGCCGCACCGTTCTTGTAAGCCTTGCTACGGAATGCCATTGTCGTCAGCCCTCCACCGTGATGCCCATGGAACGAGCGGTGCCCTCGACGATCTTCGCCGCGGCCTCGATGTCGTTCGCGTTCAGATCAGGCATCTTGGTCTCCGCGATCTCGCGGACCTGAGCCTGGGTGATCTTGCCGACCTTGTCCGTGTGCGGAGTGGCCGAGCCCTTCTGCAGACCGGCTGCCTTCTTGATCAGCTCAGCGGCCGGCGGGGTCTTCGTGATGAAGGTGAACGAGCGGTCCTCGTAGACCGTGATCTCGACGGGGATGATGTTGCCACGCTGATCGGCGGTGCGATCGTTGTAGGCCTTCACGAACTCCATCATGTTCACGCCGGCAGCGCCGAGCGCGGGACCCACGGGCGGCGCAGGTGTGGCCTGGCCGGCCTGGATCTGGAGCTTGATGACGCTCGCGATCTTCTTCTTGGGAGCCATTGCTCTTCCTTACTGTGGTGTGGTCCGGGCGGAGCTCATCATGCGCTCCTCCCACTGCGGGACCCGCGACCGCGCGAGGCGGTCCCGGGCCCAGGATGCGACGCTACCTGCGCGTCGCCGCGGCGTCGACCGGGATCGAGGGTGATCCTGGTCGTATCCGCGCGGACGGTGCCGCGCGGCGCCGGTGATCCGCCGAGCGGATCGTGCCGTGGCGACTCAGATCTTGGCGACCTGGTCGAAGGCGAGCTCGACGGGGGTCTCGCGGCCGAAGATCGAGACCAGCACCTGCACCTTCTGCGACTCCGCGTGGATCTCGGAGATGGTGGCGGGCATGGTCTCGAAGGGTCCGTCCATGACGGTGACGGACTCGCCGACGTTGAAGTCGGGCATCTTCTGCGCGGCCGCGGGCTTGCTCGGGGTGCCGCCCGAGGAGCGCTTCTTCTCGGGGAGGCCGACGGACGGGGAGAGCATCGAGTAGATCTCGTCGAAGGTCAGCGGGGTGGGCTCGGTGGCGTTGCCGACGAATCCGGTGACTCCCGGGGTGTCGCGCACGACGCGCCAGGACTCGGTGGTCAGGTCCATGCGGACGAGCACGTAGCCGGGGATGCGCACGCGGCGGACGATCTTCTTCTGGCCGTTCTTGACCTCGGTCGCGTCCTCCATGGGGACCTGGACCTCGAAGATGTAGTCCTCCATGTCCTGGGTCTCGGTGCGCGTGGCGAGCTGCGTCTT
Organism: Brachybacterium sp. AOP43-C2-M15; assembly: GCF_052446295.1. NCBI lineage: Bacteria > Bacillati > Actinomycetota > Actinomycetes > Micrococcales > Dermabacteraceae > Brachybacterium > Brachybacterium sp. AOP43-C2-M15. The sequence continues at coordinate 32,849 of NZ_JBQSWB010000018.1, read as the reverse complement.
CACACGGTTCTCGTGACCGGAGTAGGAGTGGATGACGTACCACTCGCCGAGGGCGGAGCGCAGGTGCATCTTGAGCTGGACCAGCGGGTCCTCCTCGGCGGGCACCTCGCCCTCGGCGGAGTCCTCTGCCCCCTCGGCATCCGCCTCGTCGGCCGGCTCGGTCGCGGCGTCGAGCGCGTCGTCCGCCCCGTCCGCCGACTCGGTCGCGTCGGTATCCGCACCCTCGGAGCCCTCGCCCTCGGAGTCCTCGTCCTCGTCGCCCTCGGCGGCGTCGGCCTCCGGGGCCTCGACGGTCTCGAGCGGATCGACGACGTCCTCGGTCGTCTCCTGGGTGGCCTCCTCGCCCTGGGGCGCGGCGTCGGCCGGGGCGGCGGAGGCGGAGAAGGAGAGGGAGTCGTCGAGGTCCTGGTAGGACTCGTCGGGGGTAGAGGTCTGGTCGCTCATCGGCGGGAACCTGCCTTCCTGGCGGCGTGGAACTGATCGGTCACGGTGCGGTGCGCGGTGCGGGCCGGCCTGCGGCTCACGCGTCGGGGACCGTGAAGGCGATCCTGGAGAGCCAGCTGAACACGGCGTCGAGGCCGAAGATCAGAAGGATCATGAAGACGACGAACAGCAGGACCGTGATCGTGTAGAGGATCAGATCCCGACGGGTCGGGACGACCACCTTCCGGAGTTCCGCGATGACCTGCCGGATGAACAGACCGATGGCCAGGAACGGGTTCTTGGACCCGGAGCCCTGGACGTCGGCGCCCGAGGGCGTCGACGGGGCGTTCTGGCTGGAGTTCACTCTGAGCTGTCCGATCTCGTCGAGGTCATCCGCATCCGACCGGGTGACCCCGGCCGGACCGGCAGGGCAGACAGGGCTCGAACCTGCAACCTGCGGTTTTGGAGACCGCTGCGCTACCAATTGCGCCACTGCCCTTCATGGGGAACCTGCCCCATGAGGTCGTCCCCCGGCCCCCTGGCGGGCGCCGGCGGTTCTGACCAGCGACCAGCATACAAGCCGCGCGGACATGGTGCGAATCGGCAGGCGGCAGATCACATCGCGCAGTTCGACCCGCCCGGCGCCTCCCCGCTCCGCCGAGGTCCGTGCTCGTCCGCGCCCGCCCCTGCGCCGATGCCCCTCCCCCGGTGTCCGAGGAGCATCGGTCCTGGCGGTGCGGGGCGAGCTCTGCCACGATAGGCGGGTGACCACCGATGACGCCAGCACCCCCATGACCAGCCCGCAGACCAGCCCGCACAGCGAGGAGCGCCCGCGCATCTCGCAGCGGGTGGGAGCGATCGAGCCCTCCGCGACCCTCGCCGTCGACGCCACCGCCAAGGCCCTCAAGGCGGCGGGTCGACCGGTGATCGGCTTCGGCGCCGGCGAGCCCGACTTCCCCACGCCGTCGCACATCGTCGACGCGGCGGTGGAGGCGGCGCAGGATCCGCGCAACCACCGCTACTCGGCGACGGCCGGCCTGCCGGAGCTGAAGCAGGCGCTGGCCGCGTCGGTCGCGGCCACCACGGGCCTCGAGATCGATCCGGCCCAGGTGCTCGTCACCAACGGCGGCAAGCAGGCCGTCTTCCAGGCCTTCGCGACCCTGCTGGACCCGGGCGACGAGGTCCTGCTGCCGGCCCCGTACTGGACCACCTACCCCGAGGCGATCCGGCAGGCCGGCGCGACCGAGGTGCCCGTGCTGGCCGGCGTGGACCAGGGCTACGTGCCCACCGTCGAGCAGCTCGAGGCCGCCCGCACCGAGCGCACCCGCGCCCTGGTGCTGTGCTCGCCCTCGAACCCGACCGGGGCGGTCCTGACCCCCGAGCAGGTCGCCGCGATCGGTCGCTGGGCGCTCGAGCACGGGATCTGGGTGGTCACCGACGAGATCTACCAGTCCCTCACCTACGACGGGATGCCCTTCACCTCCGTGCTGAAGGCGGTGCCCGAGCTGGCCGGGACCACCGTGGTGCTGGGCGGTGTGGCGAAGTCCTTCGCGATGACCGGCTGGCGGGTGGGCTGGATGGTCGGCCCGGCCGACGTCATCAAGGCGGCCTCCAACCTGCAGTCGCATCTCACCTCGCACGTGAACAACATCGCGCAGCGAGCGGCGCTGGCCGCGGTGACCGGTCCCACCGGTCCCGTCGAGGAGATGCGCGAGGCCTTCGACCGTCGGCGTCGGCTGATCGTCGAGAAGCTCTCCCAGGTCGAGGGGTTCACGGTCCCCACCCCGACCGGCGCCTTCTACGTCTTCCCCGACGTCTCCGGGGTGCTCGGCCGCGAGATCAGGGGGCGGGCGGTGACGACCTCGACGGACCTGGCCACGGTGATCCTCGAGGAGGCGGAGGTGGCCGCCGTCCCCGGCGAGGCCTTCGGCGCCCCCGGCCACCTGCGCTTCTCCTACGCGCTGAACGACGACGACATCGTCGAGGGCATCGACCGGGTGATCGCGCTGCTCGCCCCGTGACGCGCCCCGCATGACGTCACCGGGCGGTCCCCGCCGCGATCTCGCCGCGCTGCCGAAGGCGCATCTGCACCTGCACTTCACGGGCTCGATGCGTCCCACCACGCTGTGGGAGCTCGCGGCGGAGCGGGGCATCCGCCTGCCCCGCTCCCTCACCGACGACGTCGCCCTGCAGGTCGAGCCCACCCGGCGCGGCTGGTTCCGCTTCCAGCGCCAGTACGACGCCGCCCGCGCGGTGGTCGACTCCGAGGCGGCCATGCGGCGGATCCTGCGCGAGGCGGCGGAGGACGACGCGGCCGAGGGATCCGGTCGGCTCGAGCTGCAGGTGGACCCCACCAGCTACGCCCCCTTCGTCGGCGGCCTGACGCCCGCGATCGAGATCGTGCTCGACGAGGCCGTCCGTGCGGAGCGGGCGACCGGGGTGAGCATCGGGATCGTCGTGGCCGCCTCCCGCACCCGGCATCCGCTGGACGCCCGCACCCTCGCACGGCTCGCGGCCCGCAGCGCCGGGGCGGTGGTGGGGTTCGGACTCTCGAACGACGAGCGCCGCGGCACCACCTCGGACTTCGCTCCCGCCTTCCGGATCGCGCGCGAGGCCGGTCTGATGGCGGTGCCGCACGGCGGGGAGCTGCTGGGGCCGTCCCATGTGCGGGATGTGGTCGATCACCTGCGACCGCATCGGCTGGGTCACGGGGTGCGCGCGGCGGAGGACCCGCATCTGCTCGAGGAGGTCGTCGCGGCGGGCATCGGCCTGGAGGTGTGCCCCGCCTCGAACGCCTCCCTCGGCGTGGTCACGGAGGCGGAGGATGTCCCGCTGCGTCGCCTCGTCGCGGCCGGGGCACAGATCGCGCTGGGGGCCGACGACCCGCTGCTGTTCGGCTCGCGCCTGCTGGACCAGTACGAGATCGCCCGACGGATCGGCTTCGACGACGCGGAGATCGCCGAGCTCGCCGCCTCCTCGATCCGGATCTCCTCCGCCCCCGAGCAGGTCAGGTCACGCCTGCTGGACGGGGTGCGCAGGTGGCTCGAGGCGCCGGCCGGACCGGACGCGGGATGACGTGCCCGCCGCGGAGCACACGGACCGACGCACCGTCCTCGCGCCCCGGGCGCTCCGCCGCTCAGCGATCCTGGCCCGCGCCCTCCGAGGGGAGGGCGAGGAAGAACTCCGGAGCGTCGAAGCCGTGCTCGGCGAAGGCTGCCGCGATCGCCTCGGCGACCCGCTGCGCCTGCTCGGCCTCGACCAGCGCGATGGTCGAGCCGCCGAAGCCGCCGCCGGTCATGCGGGCGCCGTGCGCGCCCGCGGCCCGGGCCGCGTCGACGGCGACGTCCAGCTGCGGGACCGTCACCTCGTAGTCCTCGCGCAGTGAGTCGTGCGACGCGTTCAGCAGCGCGCCGATCTCGGCGACCTGCGAGCGCACGCTGCCCGCGGCCAGCAGGGCGTCGACCTCCTCGACACGGCCGATCTCGGTGATCACGTGATGGGCGCGGCGGCGCACCACCTCGTCGTCGATCCGGGCCAGGAGGGACTCGAGCCGGTCCGGATCCGCGTCCCGCAGCGTGGCCAGGCCGAGCGTCCGGGCGGCGCGCTCGCTGTCGGCACGGCGCGCGGTGTACTCACCGTCCACGTGGGAGTGCTCGGCGCGGGTGTCGGTGATCAGCAGGGCGAGGCCCTGGGAGGCGAGGTCCCACGGCACGGCGCGGGTGGAGAAGTCGCGGCAGTCCAGGAGCAGGGCGTGACCCTCGCGGGCGAGGACCGAGGCCGACTGGTCCAGACCACCGGTGGAGGCGCCGGCGAAGTCGGTCTCGGCCGTGATCGCGGCCCGCACCCGGTCCAGCGGCCCGGTGCCCAGCGTGAGCAGCGCCTCGATGGCCTCGGCGGCCGCGCACTCGAGCGCCGCGGAGCTGGACAGGCCGGCGCCCAGCGGCACCTGGCCGTCGATCATGATGTCCATCCCCCGGGTGGAGGCCCCCGAGATGCGCGGGCCGAGCGCCCACAGCACCCCGGCGACGTACGCGGGCCACCCGCTGACCGTCTCGGGGGTCAGCTCGCGGGCGTCGATGTCCAGCGTCGTCCCGCTCTGGGCGGAGCGCACGCGAAGACGGTCGGTGGGGGTGCGCGCCGCGGCCGCGAAGCAGCGGTGCGAGATCGCCATCGGCAGGCACAGCCCGTCCTGGTAGTCGACGTGCTCGCCGATGATGTTGACCCGGCCGGGCGCGGACCACACGCCGTCGGGCGCGTAGCCGAAGGACTCCACGAAGAGCTGCTCGGCACGCTCCGCGGCCGTCGCACGGTCGGGGGCCGCGGACAGCTCGACGGTGGAGGGCGCGGTGGAGGCGGCAGAGGGTGCGGACGACATGGAGTTCCTTCCGGAGCGGTCAGGGGCCGCGGCGCGGCCCGAGAGGAGACCGGCGCGGCGCGGCGTCCGAGAGTCTAACCGTCACAGCGACAAGAGAGCGGGAACGCACGCTCGACGCCGCGGCGGAGCGCTCAGGGCCGCACGGCGAGGCAGGACGCCGACGGCGCGGGGATGGGCTCCCCGGCGACCTCGAGCGACTCGCCCCGACGCCGCAGCACGTCGATGCGGTCCCCCTCCTGCGCGGCGACGAGCACCAGGTCGTCGAGCTGGGTGAAGTGACGGGGGTGCGCCCCCACCTCGATCTCCGCGACCAGCTGGGGCCGCATCGGCGCGAGCGAGAGCAGGGAGAGGGTGTCCGGTCCGCGGTTGGCGACCAGCAGCACGGACTCGTCGGCCGCGAGCTCGATGTGGGAGAGCGCGTCGGCGCCCTCCCGGTCGCTGGCGGGGATCATCGAGCGCACGCTCCAGCGGTGGGCGGCGCGCTGCATCACCACGGGCGCCGACGGGCTCGTCGGAACCTCCGAGCGCACGGCGGTGGCGACCATCCCCGAGCGCTCGCAGGCGATGTGCAGCTGCTCCGACTCGTGGTCCGGGACGAGATGACGGGGGCCGCTGCCGCGGCCGAGCGGGATCTCGCCCGCCAGGTCGATGGTCCCGTCAGCGCTCTGGCGGTACAGGAACACGCGGTCCAGGCCGAGGTCGGGGACGGCGAGCAGCCCGGCGCCCGGCAGGGCGACCGCCTGGTGCGGGTGCGGGTCCTCGACGTCGCCGAGCTCCCGGTGGTCGTCGAGGTCGAGCTGCTCGGCCGGGATCCCCTCCGCGTCCAGACGCACGGTCGCGACCGAGCCGCTGCCGTACTGCGCGACGACCAGCGTGGAGGGATCGGTCCCGAAGCCCAGGTGGCAGCCTCCGCCGCCCTCGAGCGAGAGGTCCCCCACGACCTCCGCCGTGGTGCCCTGGTCCCCGACCCGCACGGCCACCACGCGCGTGGGGTCCGTCTCGAGCACCGCGTACAGGAGGCGCCCGTCGGGGCTCCACAGCACGAAGGAGGGGTCGGGAAGGTCCACCGACGCCAGTCGCTCGACCTCCGGGGCCTCTGCGCCCTCCGCGCGGCGCAGGCTCAGCAGCTCGAGCCCCGGGGCCCGGCCGGTGCCGCTGAGGGTGTAGCCGCCGACGGCGATCAGTGCGGTCCTGCTCATGGTGCCTCCTCGCGATCGGAGCGCCGCCCCGTGCCGTCCTCGAGATCCGAGGGCGGGTCGAGATCCTCCAGCACGGAGGGATCCTCGAACATCGCGGACGACAGCGCTGTCATCTCTCCGGTCATCGTAGACGGCTCGATCACCGGAGAGCCGTGACGTCGCCGCATGCGGCGCGATCCGAGGGAGAGTCGGCGCCGGCGCAGCGTGGTGAAGGGCGAGGAGATCGCGGGGGTGTACGCGATCCCGCTGCGCCGGAAGTAGGGCATGATCCGCGAGGCGAGCAGCTGGCCGAGCACCACGCCGGCGGCGATCGAGACCGCGATCTCCCCGGCGCCGAGCAGCTCCGCGACCCCGGCGCCCAGATCGTCGCCGAGCCCCAGCAGACCGCGGTAGATCCGGCTGCCGGGCACCAGTGGGATCACGCCGGCCATGACGAAGGCGAGGGAGGGGGCGCGCAGCCGGTCGGCGAGCGCGGTGGCGACCAGCCCGGTGGCGAAGGCTGCGATCGCGACGGCGAAGGTGCGGTCCAGCAGCAGCCCGGAGAGCAGATGCGAGATGATCCCGGAGCCGGCGGCGACCATGGCGCAGGCCAGCAGCAGCCGGGCCGGCACCTGCGTGCCGACGCCGTAGCCCAGACCCATGCCGAGCCCGGAGATCACCACCACCACGGCCGTGGTGAGGGTCAGCGGCATGGAGGCGCTGACGGAGATGTCCGCCCCGATGACGTCCGCCAGCAGCAGGCCCCCGCGCACCCCCGCGACGAGGCCGACGGTGAGCATCAGGGCCTCGAGGATGCGGCCCGCGGCGGTCACGTACCAGCCGGTGACCGCGTCCTGCACCGCGCTGATCGAGGACAGCCCCGCCAGCTGCACGATGATGCAGGAGATGACCACGGTCGAGGGATTCGCGCCGTCGTCGATGAGAGCCACCAGCACGGCGCCGCCGACGGCGACGAAGCCGCCCAGCACCTGGCTGTAGAAGGGCGGGATGTTCCACCGCACCATCAGCTCGCCGATCGCGATGAGCAGACCGGCGGAGAGGGTCGCGATGAGCACGACCAGGCTGCCCGCGCCGAAGAAGAGCGCCGCGGCGCCGCCCATCACGCCGAAGCCGGCGATCACCAGCGGGATGCGGTAGAGCGGCTGGCGCTGCGGGATGGCCGCGGCCCGGCGGCGGGCCTCGTCCAGCGGCAGCTCGCCGGAGAGGTACAGGTGGGAGATGTCCTCGAAGGCGGCGAGCCGGGCGAAGTCCTGCACGCGGTCGCTCGCGGACCTCACCCTGGTGAAGGGGGTCGCGGACTCGTCGGCCAGATAGGAGATCGTGACCTCGTTGAACGTCACCTGGACGGAGACGTTGCGCAGACCTGAGGAGCTGGTCACCCGCAGCACGGTCGCCGTGACCTCCGAGGCCGCGGCACCATTGGTGAGCAGGCCCTCGCCGATCCTCATGGCGAGGTCGAACACGGCATGGAGCCGGACGGAATCGGTGGGCACGGACCGATCGTGCCACACCCCTCGGGGAACGGGACAGCGCCCGGTCGGCCGGACTCGTCACACCGCGCGGGGGCCGTCCGCCCCCTGTCCGCGCCTCCTGCGGGAGGCGGCCGCCGCGCTCAGAGGTTGGGCGACGTGGACAGGACGCCGATGGAGACGGCGAGCAGCAGCAGCACCGCGACGTCGGCTCCTCGGGAGCGGACGGCGAGCGCTCCGATCATGCGCACCGGCAGCACGGCGCGGAGCACGGCGAGCACGCCGAGCAGGCCCGCCAGCAGGACGCCGGCCAGCGGAGCGGAGGACAGCACGCCGACGGCGATGATCGCGCCGAGCGCGCACAGGGCGAGGGTCAGCGCCACCTGCCGGTGGACGGCTGCGGTGGCGGTGAGGGGCGATCGGGGCTCGGACACGGCCCCATCGTACGGGCGGGCGGGCGCGCTGCGGGAGGCGCGGGCCGCCGGGCGGGCAGACGCAGGGGCAGCGGCAGACGCAGGGGCAGGCGCAGCGGCTGGCGCTGGCGCGAGCAGGTGCTGCGAGCGGGTGCTGCGAGCGGGGCCGTACTGCCCGTGCGGGCGCCCGGACCCGGATACCCTGGCCGTGGCCGGCAGCGCCGTCGGCCCACCCCGATCTGGAGGACTCCTCGATGACCAGCCCCGGTTCGACGACCGGCCCCACGCGACGCGAGCACGATCTGCTCGGCGATCGCGACGTCCCCGCCGACGCCTACTACGGCGTCCAGACCCTGAGAGCGCAGGAGAACTTCCACATCACGGACGTTCCCCTGCACCACTTCCCCCGGATGATCGAGGCGCTGGCCCAGGTCAAGCGGGCCGCGGCGCGGGCCAACCACCGCCTCGGCGCCCTCGACGACGAGCGCGCCGCCGCGATCGAGGAGGCCTGCGAGGAGATCGTCGGCGGCGCCCTGCACGAGCACTTCGTGGTCGACATGATCCAGGGCGGCGCGGGCACCAGCACGAACATGAACGCCAACGAGGTGATCGCCAACCGCGCGCTGGAGATCCTGGGCCACGAGCGCGGCCAGTACGACCACCTCCACCCCAACAACCACGTCAACCTCGGCCAGTCCACCAACGACGTGTACCCGACCGCGGTGCGGCTGACCATCATGCTGTCCTTCCCGGCGCTCGCCGAGGCGATGGATCACCTGATCACCACCCTGCGCTCCAAGGGCGACGAGTACGCCTCGGTGCTGAAGATGGGCCGCACCCAGATGCAGGACGCGGTCCCGATGACCGTGGGCCAGGAGTTCCACGCCTGGGCCACCACGATCGAGGAGGACGTCCAGCGCCTCACCCGCACCGCGACCCTGTTCCAGGAGATCAACCTGGGCGCCACGGCGATCGGCACCGGGATCACCTCCGATCCCCGCTACGCGAAGATGGCCACCGACAACCTGACCGAGCTGACCGGGATCCCCTTCGTGGTCGCGACGGATCTGGTCGAGGCCACCAGCGACACCGGCGCCTTCGTGACCTTCTCCGGGATCCTCAAGCGCATCGCGGTGAAGATCTCGAAGATCTGCAACGACCTGCGCCTGCTGTCCTCCGGCCCGCGCGCCGGCTTCCACGAGATCAACCTGCCCTCCGTGCAGCCCGGCAGCTCGATCATGCCCGGGAAGGTCAACCCGGTGATCCCCGAGGTCGTCAACCAGGTCGCCTTCGAGGTCATCGGCAACGACCTCTCGGTGACCTTCGCTGCGGAGGCCGGGCAGCTCCAGCTCAACGCCTTCGAGCCGGTGATCGCCTTCAACATCCTCGAGTCCACGACGATCATGACCCGGGCGATGAACACCCTCGCCGATCGCTGCATCGCCGGGATCACGGTCAACGAGGACGTGCTGGAGGACTACCTGCGCCGCTCCATCGGCATCGTCACCGCGCTCGTGCCGGTGCTGGGCTACTCCGCCTCGACCGACATCGCCCAGGTCGCCCTGGAGACCGGGCGTCCGGTCGCCGAGCTGGTGCTCGAGCGGGGCCTGCTGGACGAGGAGCGCCTGCAGGAGCTGCTCTCCCCCGCCTCGATGACGGCGCCGCACCGCGCCACCCTCACCGGGACCATCCCTGTGCTCGAGGAGGCGGACGACGTCCAGCCCGATTCGGGCGAGGTGGCCCTGCCGCCCTCGACGGAACGGCTCGACTTCTGAGCGCCCGGGCGCTCATTCGTCGGCCTCCTCCATCTTGCCGCGCATCACCAGCTTCGGATCCGGGGTGCCGACGACCTCGTGGTCCTTGTCCTCGTACTCGAACTGGGAGAGGAAGTAGCGCATCGCGTTGAGCCGCGCGCGCTTCTTGTCGTTGGAGCGGATGATGGTCCACGGCGCGTACTTCTTGTCCGTCCGGCGGAACATCTCCTCCTTGGCGAGGGTGTACGCCTCCCAGCGGTCGAGGGATTCGAGGTCCATCGGGGAGAGCTTCCAGCGCCGCACCGGATCCAGCTGGCGGATCGCGAAGCGGGTCCGCTGCTCCTTCTGCGAGACGGAGAACCAGAACTTGGTGACGTGGATGCCGGAGTCGACGAGCATGCGCTCGAAGTGGGGCACCTGGTTCATGAAGGTCTCGTACTGCTCGGGGGTCGCGAAGCCCATCACCCGCTCCACCCCGGCGCGGTTGTACCAGGAGCGGTCGAACAGCACCATCTCGCCGTCGGTGGGCAGGTGCTGGATGTAGCGCTGGAAGTACCACTGGCCGCGCTCGCGGTCGCTGGGCTTGTTCAGCGCGACGACGCGGGCGGTGCGCGGATTGAGATGCTCGGTGAAGCGCTTGATGGTGCCGCCCTTGCCGGCCGCGTCACGCCCCTCGAAGATGATGATCGACTTCTGGTCGTTGTCCTCGAGCCAGTACTGGTACTTCAGCAGCTCGACCTGCAGGCGGTACTTCTCGAGCTCGTACTCGTCCCGGTCCATGCGGGTCTCGTACGGGTAGCCCTCCTGCCAGGTGTAGACGGGGTTGCCCTGCGGGTCGATGAGGTCCGGATCCGGGGTGTGCCCGTCCTGGACCGAGTACCCCTCCTCGCGCAGGTGCTCGATGTACTCGCGCAGGCTCTGGTTGTCAGGGATCTTCACGGCCACTCCTTCGACGCACGCTTCCGTATGCCGTCAACTCTAGAGGCCCCGCATGTCCGCGAGGTGAATGAGGTCCCGCGACGAGACGCCGAGCCCCCGCTCCGCGGAGGCGGGGCGAGGGCGCGGCGCCGGGTGCTCGGCGGGAGATGCCCGCCGGGCGATGCTCAGTGGGCGAAGTGCCGGGTCCCGGTGAGGTACAGGGTGACGCCGGCGGCGCGGCAGGCCTCGACGACCTCCTCGTCGCGGATCGACCCGCCGGGCTGCACGATCGCCCGCACCCCGGCGTCGATGAGGATCTGCGCCCCGTCGGCGAAGGGGAAGAAGGCGTCCGAGGCCGCGACCGCTCCGCGAGCGCGCTCCGGGGCGTGCTCGCCCTCGCCGTGCGCCCCCAGGGTGTTCGCGCGGGAGACGGCCAGTCGGCACGAGTCCAGACGGTTGACCTGGCCCATCCCGATGCCGACGGCGGCGCCGTCGGCGGCGAGGAGGATCGCGTTGGACTTCACCGCGCGCACCGAGCGCCAGGCGAAGGCGAGGTCCGCGAGGGTCGCCTCGTCGGCCGCGTCCCCGGCGGCGAGGGTCCAGCTGCTCGGATCGTCCCCGACCGCGTCGAGCGCGTCGACGTCCTGGACCAGCGTGCCGCCCCAGATCTCGCGGACCTCGACGGTGCGGCCGTACTCGCCCTGCAGCCGCAGGATGCGCAGGTTCTTCTTGGTGCGCAGCAGCTCGAGCGCTTCGTCCTCGTAGCCGGGGGCCAGGATCACCTCCGTGAAGACGGGCTTGACCTGCTTCGCCATCGCGAGGGTGACCGTCCGGTTGGTCGCGATGACGCCGCCGTAGGCGGAGACCGGGTCGGTGCCGTGGGCGCGGGCATGGGCGAGGGCCACGTCCTGCTCCTCGGCGGCCACCGCGATGCCGCAGGGGTTGTTGTGCTTGACCACCGCGACCGTGGGGAGGTCGTGGTCGTGGGCGGCGCGCACTGCGGCGTCGGCGTCGATGTAGTTGTTGTAGCTCATCTCCTTGCCACCGAGCTGCTCGGCGCCGGCCAGGCCCGGGGCGGCGTCGTCGCGGACGGCCAGGCGCGCCCGCTGATGCGGGTTCTCTCCGTAGCGCAGCGTCCGGAACCCGGAGAAGGAGGCGTCCTCGTCGGACATCTCGAGCACGAAGGCGTCCTGCGAGGGATCGACCTCGCCGTGCGCGTCCTCGGCAGGGCCTGCCTCGGCGGGGCCGTCCTCGTAGCTCGCGCTCTGCTCGAGCTGGAGCAGCATCCAGTCGCTGATCGCGTCGTCGTACTCGGCGGTGCGGGTGAAGGCGATGGTCGCGAGCTCCTGGCGCTCGCCGAGGGTGAAGCCGCCCGCGCTCGCGGCCTCGGCGGCGGTCGCGTAGTCCTCGGGGTCCACGACCACGGCGAGGGAGGCGAAGTTCTTGGCGGCGGCGCGCACCATGGTGGGCCCGCCCACGTCGATCTTCTCGATGATCTCGTCGAAGCTGCCGCCGGCGGCGACGGTCTCGCGGAAGGGGTAGAGGTTCACGACCACCAGGTCGAAGGGGACGATGCCGTGCTCGTCCAGCTGCGCGCGGTGGGACTCGAGCCGCTGATCGGCGAGGATCCCGCCGTGGACGCGCGGGTGGAGGGTCTTGACCCGCCCGTCCAGCATCTCGGGGAACCCGGTGACGGTCTCGACGTCGGTGACGGCGATCCCGGCCTCGCGGAGGGTGGCCCCGGTGGAGCCGGTGGAGACGATCTCCACGCCCGTGCTCTCGAGGGTGCGGGCGAGGTCCACGATGCCGTTCTTGTCGAAGACGGAGAGGAGGGCTCGGCGGATCGGGCGGCGTTCTGCGGTGTTCACGTGACGTGCTCCTGTTCGGATCTGCTGCGGCGGGCACCCAGGCGGACGATGCCCACTTCCGTCACTCCCCGGTGGTCACCCACCTTCGCCAGTCGTGTGACCCCCACTGTACCGGGACGCCCCCCGGAGGGCGCCGGGGGTTCCCGGCGCGGCCTCAGCGGCCGGCGGTCAGGCGCCGCACGACGTCCACCAGCAGGGGCTGCTCGACGGCCTTGATCCGCTCGTGGAGGGTGGCCTCGGTGTCCTCCTCGAGGACCTCGACCGCGGCCTGGGCGAGGATCCGCCCGGTGTCCACACCGGCATCGACCTCGATGACGCTGCAGCCGCTGATCCGGACGCCGTGGGCGAGCGCGTCGCGGACGCCGTGGGCGCCGGGGAAGGACGGCAGCAGGGCGGGGTGGGTGTTGATGATGCGGCCGCCGACGGCGTCCAGCAGCTCAGGGCCGACGAGCTTCATGAACCCCGCCAGCACCACGAGCTCCGGGCGGTGGGCGAGGACGGCGGCGGTCAGCGCCCGGTCCCAGGCGTCCCGGTCCTCGTACGAGGACAGGCGCACGACCTCGGTGGGGATGCCCGCGGCGTGCGCGTGCTCGAGGCCTGCGGCCTCCCGGTCGGCGATCACGGCGACCACCTCATAGGTGCAGTCCTCGGCGCGGGAGGCGTCGAGGAGAGCGGCGAGGTTGGAGCCGGTGCCGGAGATCAGGACGACGACGGGGAGGCGGGTCACCTCTCCAGCCTAGTCGCCGCGGGCGGCGCCGCGCACGGCACTGCTCCAGGGCGCCGCTCCGCAGCACCGCTCCACGGCACTGCTCCAGGGCGCTGCTCCAGGGCGCTCCCACGAGCCCTCCGGCGCCGTCCGGCGGGTCCCGGACAGATGACGAGTGGGCAACGAGACCGGCAGGTGGCGGTGCTCGGTGCGCCGAGCGGGCACAATGGAGCTGATGAACAGCGACTCCTCCCCCGAATCGAGCACGGGCCAGGCGACGGCACGACGACGGCGCCGGCTGGTGGGCTCGCTGATGCTCGCGATGCTGGCGTCCTGGCTGTTGATGCTCTCGCCCCTGCCCTTCTCCCTGTTCTCGGGTCTGACGGGCCTGGCCGCGCTGGTGCTGCTGGTGCCGCTGATCGTCCAGTCGATCCGGGAGCGCCGCTACTCGATGGCGGTGATCGCGACGCTGCTCGGGGTGCCGGCCACACTGCTGATCATCGCCGGTGCCGCGCTCAGCGCCGCGTTCTACGGACCGGTCTCGCAGCTGGAGGAGTGCCGGGCGACGGCCCTCACCGAGCAGGCCCGGATCCAGTGCGACACCGAGGCCCAGGGCTCCATGGCCGAATGGGTCAGCGGCCTGTTCGGCGGCTGATCAGGCCCTGTCCGGCGGAGCGTCCTCAGGATCGCCTGAGTCCTCGGCGGACTCGGCGGACGGCACGGACTCGGCGGACGGCACCGCAGCACCATCAGCATCCGCCTCGTCGGCCGATGCCGGCCCCGCTCCTGCGCTCCCGACATCCTCACCGTCCCCGCTGCGCCCACCGTCCCCGCTGCGCCCACCGTCCCCGCTGCGCCCACCGTCCCCGCTGCGCTCGCCGTCCCCGCTGCGCTCTGTGCGCTCCGCGGCCTCGACGCGCTCGCGCAGCGAGTGGAGGGTGGCGCGGGACCACGGCACGAGCGGGGTCGCGAGCACGGCGAGCACGAGGCCGGTGGAGAGCGCCACCACGCCGATCAGCGGCAGCGCGAGCGTGCTCATCTGCGGACCGAGATGCACCAGGCGGCCGTCCCCGATGCCGCCGGTGGACAGACCCGCCAGCAGCAGGCACGCGATCACGACGGTGACCGGGTAGGCGATCCACGCGGTGACCTGCTCGCGCCGCTCGAGGTCGGCCACGTCGCGCACCAGGCGCACCGCTCCGAGCGCGACCGGGACCGCGGGCAGTATCAGCAGCAGCCACATCCAGCCGGGGAAGTCGCCGGGTCCGGGGAGGGCGCCCAGGATCGGCAGGGCGGGCAGCACCCCCGTCTGGGAGCCGTCCAGGGAGATCCCGGTGGAGGCGCCCACCCCGACGGTGCCCCCGAGGACGACGGTCAGCGCCCACAGGGCGAGCAGCGGCAGCAGGGCGAGCTGGATCAGGGTCAGCACGATCCCGCCGACGATCCCTGGGGCCAGCTCGTCGAACAGCGCCGCCTGGGCGGGCACCGAGACGGCGAGCAGCACCACCGTGACCGCCATGCCGAGACCGAGCAGCCCGGTCATCGCCAGCAGCGCCGATCGGGCGACGTCCCCGTAGGGCGCGGGCAGCAGATCCAGCACCCGCACCCCCGGCACGTCCTCCGTCGGCTCCCGCCGCAGCGACCACAGCAGGCCGACGAGCCCGCCGATCACGGCGACCATCGCCCCGGAGACCGCGGCAGAGGTGACCATCGGCGTGACGTCGGAGCTGCGGCCGATGCCCGCGAGGATCCCCAGTCCGACCGCATAGACCAGCGCGTACATCCCCAGGGCGGAGCCGACGTCGCGCAGCGCTCCGAGCCGCAGCACCCCGTCGTCCCGTACCGGGCGCAGGGCGCGCCCGACCCGCCGCATGGACAGCGCGGACAGCATCACCAGCAGCAGGAGGAGTCCGAAGGGCGTGAGGGTGACGGCGCCGTCGATCACGCCGGTGCTCAGCGTGACGCCGCCGCCGTGGCCGAGGACCAGGACGCTCAGCGCGATGATGATGGCGTCCAGCGCGGTCGCGCTCGAGGCGGTCCCGGCGACCTGGGCGGCCAGCGCCGGCACCACGACGACCGCGAGGGCGACGCCCAGGGAGGACAGTGCGGCGAGGACTCCGCGGACCAGAGGCGTCGCGATGCTGTCCACTGTGCTGCTCACGCACTTGCTCCTCGGGAAGGGTCTCGGCGGGAAGGGTCCCGGCGGGATGTGTCTCGGCGGGAGGGGGTCCCGGCGGGAACGAGCCCCGCGGGCGGGTCGCCGGTCCATGGTCGCACCTCCGCCGCCCGCTCCCGCGCATCTGCGGACGGGACGCGGGTCACGGCGCCACCGCCCTCCGGTGTCGCATAATGACTCGGATGCCTGCCCTTCCCCTGCCCCCCGATGCCGCTGCCGCCGCCGACGACTCGGCGACCCTGGTCGTCCGCACCCAGCGCATCGAGGAGACGGTGGACCTGCTCGGGCACGTGCCGGCGGACGTCGGCGGGGCCTGGCTGCGGCATGGACAGGGCGTGGTGACCCTCGGCGCCGCCTGGTCGGTGAGCACGGCGGGACCCCATCGCTTCGCGGCCGCGAGCGCCGCCTTCCGCGCGCTCGCCTCCCGCGCCCGGGTGGACGACGAGGTGCGGGTGCGCACGAGCGGTCTGATCGCGCTGGGCAGCTTCTCCTACGCCGGCTCCTCGACCCGCGCCTCGACCCTGACGGTGCCGCGGGCGCTGCTCGGCGTGCACGACGGCGAGGCCTTCCTCACGGTGGTCGGGGTGGACGAGGAGCCCGTCCTCCCCCCGTCCTGGCGGGACCTGTTCCCCTCCTCCCCGGTCCCTCCCCGCGCGGCCGAGCCGCTCGAGGTCGAGCCCGAGCACACGCCGGACGAGTACCAGGCGCTGGTGCAGGAGGCCGTCGGCGAGATCCGTGCGGGCCGGGCCGCGAAGGTGGTGCTGTCCGAGCGGACGGCGGTGCGGAGCTCCGCCCCGCTGTCCCCGGCCGTGATGCTGACCCGACTGGCCCGCGCCTACCCCTCCACCTGGGTCTACCGCGTCGAGGACGTGGTGGGGGCGAGCCCCGAGATGCTCGCCCAGACCGAGGACGGCCGGGTCTTCTCGCGGGTGCTGGCCGGCTCCCGCCCGGTGGCCGACGACGGGGAGCTCGACGAGATCGACCGTCGCGCGTTCCGTGCCGACGCCAAGGAGCTGTCCGAGCACGCCTTCGCCGTCGACTCCGTGGTGGAGCGCCTGGAGGGTCTGGCCGAGCAGCTCGAGGTCTCGCCCGAGCCGTTCGTGCTGAGGCTCCCCGGCCTGGAGCACCTGGCCTCGGACGTCACCGCGCGTCTGCAGCCGGGGACGACGAGCCTGGACGTCGCCGCCCGCCTGCACCCCTCGGCCGCCGTCTCGGGCACTCCGCGCGCGGAGGCCGACGAGATCATCGCGGCCCTGGAGCCGCACGACCGCGGCGGCTACGCCTCACCGGTGGGGTGGATGGACGCCCGCGGCGACGGGCAGTGGGCGATCGCGCTGCGGATGGCGCACCTGGTCGACGAGCGGACGGCGGTGCTCCAGGCCGGCGGTGGGCTGGTGGCCGCCTCGGACCCGGTCTCCGAGCACGCCGAGGCCCTGGCCAAGTGCCGACCGATGCTGCGCGCGCTGCGCGGGGAGCAGCCTGCCTGAGGACGGCGGCGACGGCCGACGGGGCCCCGTCCCGGTCAGCCCTGTCCCGGTCAGGAGGGGCGCACGCCCAGCGTGACCTCGACGGTCCGCACCGTGCCGTCGCGCACCACCTGGAACTGGTGGGTCGAGCCGATCTCGAGCCCGCGCACCACCCCGGTCAGCGCCGCGGCGCCGCCCACGGGGGCGTCGTCGACGCCGATGACGAGGTCCCCGTCCCGCAGGTCCGCATCGGCCGCGGGGCTGCCCGGCTCGATGCTGACCACCTCGGCGCCGCGGTACGTCCCCCCGCCGTCGGAGGCGGAGCCGTCCTGGCTCGTCACCCCGAGGAAGGCGTGCTGCGCCGCGCCGTCCTCCTCGAGCTGCTCGGCGATCATCATCGCGGTGTTGGAGGGGATCGCGAAGCCGAGCCCGATGCTGCCGGCCTGTCCGGAGGCGTCCGGGATGCCCGCGATCGCGGTGTTGATGCCGATCACCTGGCCGGCGGCGTCCACGAGGGGCCCGCCGGAGTTGCCGGGATTGATCGCCGCATCGGTCTGGATCGCGGAGGAGTAGGTGGTGTCGGAGCCGTCGGCCTCCTCGCCGGAGGCGGTGACCGGGCGGTCGACGGCGGAGACGATGCCGGTGGTGACGGTGTTCTCGAGCCCCAGCGGGGTGCCCAGCGCCATCACCGGCTGCCCCACCTCGACGGTCGAGGAGTCGGCGAAGGTGGCGGGCTGCAGGCCCTCGGGCGGGGAGTCCAGGCGGATCACGGCGAGGTCGCTGGTGGGATCGGAGCCCACGATCGTGGCCGCGTAGCTGAGACCGTCGGCGGTCGTCACCTGCACCGTCTGCCCGCCGTCGACGACGTGGTTGTTGGTCAGGATCGTGCCCTGCTCGTCGAGGACCACCCCGGTGCCCTGGCTGGTCCCCCCGCTGGTGGAGACCTGGATCGCGACGGCGCTCGGCGAGACCTGCTCGGCGATCGCCGCCCAGTCGGCGCCCTGCGAGGAATCGGCCGCCGCGGGTCGCGCCTCCGTGCTGGTGGCCGGGGACTCCTGCGCGGTGGCGGCGGGCTCCGGGCTGAGGAACTGGTCGTAGACCACCACCCCGCCGAGGGTCGCACCGCTGGAGAACAGCATGCCGAGCGCCACCAGGCCGGTGACCCCGATCCAGCCCGGGCCGCGCCGGCCCGTGGTCCGGTCGGCCGCCTGCCCGGGCCCGGGCTCGGGTGGAGGCACGGACCCGGTCACGAACTCGGGCTCGGGCTCGAACCCGGTCGTCGGCGTCCCGGTCGGCGCAGGCTCGCTCCCCGGAGCCGGCGGCGCACCGGCCCAGGGCCCCGGCTCGGTCGCCGGCCGGGCCCAGGGGGCGTCGTAGGAGGGCGTCGGCGCGGACGGCGCGGACGGCTCAGGCCCCGTGCGCTCGTCCCAGGGGGCGGGATGCTGGTCCGGTGCGTGCTCGTCCTTCATGGGGTCCATGTCAGCACCTCTGCCGAAGAGTTCCTCGGGACCGTGCTGGGCGTCTCCTGGACGACCAGCACGCGCAGTCCGCGGGCGGGGCGGGCGAGGGCGGCGGGAAGCTCGTCCGCGCTCAGGCGGTGCGCCGCGGCGCCGAGCGCGGCGGCGGCGCCGGCGATGTCGGCGCCGTGCGGGGTGGTGAAGAAGCGGCGCAGCAGCTCCGGCGGGGCGGCGGCGTGCTCGAGACCGGAGAAGATCCGGCCCCCGCCGTCGTCCACCACCACGACGTCGAGCTCGGGGCGGGGCTCCTCGGGGCCGATCAGCAGTCCGGTGAGGTCGTGCAGGGCGGTGAGGTCTCCGACCAGCAGCCGCACCCGTCCCACGGCGCCGCGGGCCAGCGCGAGGCCCCCGGCCATCGCGGTGGTGCCGTCGATCCCGGCGAGGCCGCGGTCGGCGAGGACCCGGGCCCCGGTGGCCCCCGCGCGCTGCTCGAGGTCGCGGATCAGACTCGAGGAGCCCAGCACCAGCACGTCCTCCGCGCCCGCGGCGTCCCAGACGGCGAGGGCGGCGCGCTGCTGCCAGTCGGGCTCCGGCTGCGCGGCGCGGGCGGCCGTGGCCGCCGCGCGCCAGGCGTCGAGGTGCGCTCCGCGGTGCGCGGGGCCCTCGGACCTCTCCCCCTGCGCGCCGTCGGTGCTCTCCTCCCCCACCGCTGCGGGCACCACGAGGTGGGCGCGCCGGGAGACGTCCGGCCAGTCGAGCTGGGCGTCGACCACGATCACCTCGACGTCCTCCGCGCCGAGCAGGGAGCCGACCACCGACCTCGACAGCGTGGGCCGGCCCAGCACGATCGCCCGCCGAGGGCGCAGGGGATGGCGCGGATCGGCCATCACCTCGGCGAGGAGCGCGGGATAGCCGGGCACGTGGGTCTCTCCGTGCCGGGCGCCCGAACTGGGCTCTGCCAGCAGCGGCAGCCCGTGCCGGGCGGCGAGACGGGCCGCCTCGGGCCCCGCCCCGTCGCCCGCGACCACCACGGTGCGGCCGGAGACCGGGACCGGGTGCGGTGCGGGGGCGGTCGGGGCGGCGCGCCGGGTCAGGACGATCCGCTCCCGCGGTGCCGCCCCGGTCCCGGGGCCGACGGGACGCTCGGCCGCCGGCTGCTCGGCGTGCTCTGCCTGCTGTGCCTTCTCTGCCTTCTCTGCCTTCTCTGCCTGCTGTGCCTTCTCTGCCTGCTCGGGCCGCGGCACCAGCGGGTCGCGGAAGGAGAGGTTCAGGTGCACGGGGCCGGGATGCTCCGCGGTCGCGGCGGCGAGGGCCCGGGCCGCGGTGGAGACGGCCGTGCGCAGCTCGAGCGGGGTGGCCCGGTCGGCGGTGGGGGCGGGCAGATCTACCGCGAAGCGCGTCAGGGAGCGGAACATGCCGGCCTGACGCGTGGTCTGGTTCGCGCCCACCTCCCGCAGCTCCGCGGGCCTGTCCGCGGTGAGCACGAGCAGCGGGATCCGCGCGTGGTGGGCCTCCATCACCGCGGCGTGCAGGTGCGCGGTGGCGGTGCCGGAGGTGGTGACCACGGCCGCGGGATGCGCCGGATCGTGACGGCCGATGCCGAGCGCGGTGAACGCCGCGGCGCGCTCGTCGATGCGCACGTGCGCCCGGATGGCGCCGGCGACCTCAACGGCATCGAGCCCGTACACCAGGGGCGCCGAGCGGGACCCGGGGGCGAGCACCGCCTCGCGCACGCCGAGCGCGGCCAGCGCGCTCCACAGCGCGACGGACTGGTCGACGGCGCCGGACCCGGTGGGTCGCGGCGCGTCGATCCACGTCGGCGCGGCGGCGGGGAGGTCTCGATCATGCACCCCGCCAGGGTAGTGCGGCGGCCGACGGGGTGCGCGCCCGGGTGTCGTCCGCCGCTCAGAGGTGCGCGGCGCAGGCGTCCAGACGCTGCTCCCAGCGCGCGGTGAGCCCGGCATCGGCGGCGTGGCGCTCGAGCAGGTGCGCGGCCGGCGCGGGCCGGTCGACCGGCAGCATGCCTCCCGACGCGTGCAGTGGCGCCTCGACCAGGTCGCCGGTGAGCAGGGTCGCGGTGGCGAGCCCGCAGGCGTGGGGCAGCTCCGGCAGGGCGGCGGCGAGCGCGAGACCGGCGCTGAGGCCGACGCTGCTCTCGAGGGCGGAGGAGACCACCACCGGCAGCCCCGCCTGCTCGGCGAGCTCGAGGCAGCGGCGGACCCCGCCGAGCGGCTGGACCTTCATCACCAGCAGGTCGGCGGCCTCGGCGCGCGCCACCCGCAGCGGGTCCTCGGCCCGGCGCACGGACTCGTCGGCGGCGATCGGCACGTCGAGCCGACGGCGCAGGGCGGCGAGGTCCTCGAGCGCGGCGCAGGGCTGCTCGGCGTACTCGAGGCCGCCGGCGGCACGCTCGAGGACCGGCAGCGCCGTGAGCGCCTCCTCGAGGGTCCAGGCGGCGTTGGCGTCGACGCGCAGGCGGGCGTCCGGGCCGAGGGCGTCGCGCACGGCCTCGAGGCGCTCGGCGTCCTCGGCGAGGGTGGAGCCGGGATCGGCGACCTTGACCTTGGCGGTGCGGGCGCCGCCCACGCGGGCGATGCGGTGGGCGAGGACCGGCGGGACCACGGGGATGGTCGCGTTGACCTCGATCTCCTCCCGCAGCGGGGCGGGACGCTCGACGGCGGCGTCCTCGAGCGCGGCCCCCAGCCACGCCGCCGACTCGTGGGCGTCGTAATCGGCGAAGGGGGAGAACTCCGACCAGCCGGCCGGGCCGTGCAGCAGGACGCCGTCCCGCTCCGTGATCCTGCGGAACCGGGTGGTCATGGGGATGGACCAGGCGAGCGCGCGGTCGATGCCGCGCTCGGCCAGTGCGGTGGGGATGCGCATGTCCCCGAGGGTAATCAGTGGGCCGGCGCGGCACGAAGCGGGCAGGATGGAGCGGTGAGATCCTCCCCTGCTGCCCGTCGCCCCGAGAGCGTCCCGCCCCGCGGCGCCGACCTGCCCCGCGGCGCCGACCGGACGGAGGACCGCTACCACCTGCGTCCCGTCCGCGAGGAGGACGCGCCCTCCGTGCTCGAGGCCCACCGCTCGGCGGCGGACATGGCCCGCCAGGGCCTCGTGACCACGCTCGAGCAGGCCCGGGAGCAGGTCGCCTGGCTGCTCGCGGAGGACCGTCGCGCGGTGGCGATCGCGGACTCCGCGGGCGACCGCGCCGGCCCCGGCACGCTCGTGGGCCTGGTGGCCCTCGACATCGACCCCGGGAACCGTCTGGGCTGGTTCTTCTACTGGCTGCACGCCGCCCACCGTGGTCGCGGACTGGCCTCCCGCGCGGCCGCGACGGTCGCGGACCGTGCGCTGCGCCCCTCGGCCGAGGGCGGCTGGGGCCTCGAGCGGCTCGAGCTCGGGCACCGGGCGAACAATCCGGCCTCCGGGGCGGTGGCCCGTGCGGCCGGCTTCGTGCAGGAGGGGCGGGAGCGGGAGAAGTTCCTCATCGACGGTGAGCGGCACGACGTGCTCACCTGCGGTCGCCTGGTGAACGATCCGCCACCGGCCGCGCCCCCACTACCCTGGAGGCCATGACGACCGCGCCCTCCCCGCTGCCCCCTCGGGTCTCCGACACCTTCGATCCGCGTCGCTGGCGGGAGGTCCCCGCGCGCGAGCACGGCGGACTCGAGCTGACCGACATCACCTACCACCGGGCCGTCGAGCGGATCGAGTCCCCGGACGGCGAGCGCACCGAGCGCGACCTGCCCGCGGTGCGGATCGCCTTCGACCGGCCCGAGGTGCGCAACGCCTTCCGACCCCGCACGGTCGACGAGCTGTTCCGGGCGCTGGACCATGCGCGCCTGGACACCGGGGTGGGCGTCGTCCTGCTGACCGGCAACGGCCCCTCCCCCAAGGACGGCGGCCACTCCTTCTGCTCCGGCGGGGACCAGCGGATCCGCGGGCGCGCCGGCTACGAGTACGCCGAGCAGGAGGAGTACGGCGAGACCGTGCAGGTGCGCACGGGCTCCTCCGGCCGCCTGCACATCCTCGAGGTGCAGCGCCTGATCCGCACCATGGGCAAGGTGGTCATCGCCGTGGTGGGCGGCTGGGCGGCGGGCGGCGGCCACTCCCTGCACGTCGTCTCCGACCTCTCGATCGCCTCCCGCGAGCACGCCCGCTTCAAGCAGACCGATGCCGACGTCGGCTCCTTCGACGGCGGCTACGGCTCCGCCTATCTCGCCAAGCAGGTGGGACAGAAGCGGGCCCGCGAGATCTTCTTCCTCGCCGAGGAGTACTCCGCCCAGGAGGCCCACGACTGGGGCGCCGTGAACCGCGTCGTCGACCACGCCGACCTCGAGGACGAGGCTCTCGCGATGGCCGCGACCATCGCCACCAAGTCCCCGCAGGCGATCCGGATGCTGAAGTTCGCCTTCAACCTCGCCGACGACGGGCTGATGGGCCAGCAGGTCTTCGCCGGGGAGGCCACGCGTCTGGCGTACATGACCGACGAGGCCGCCGAGGGCCGCGACGCCTTCCTCGAGAAGCGCGACGCGGACTGGTCCGCCTTCCCGCACCCGCAGGGCTGAGATGACGCGCTCCGACACGGGCGCCGAGGAGGCCGGGCCGCCCTGGCTGGTGCCTCCGCGCTACGACGCCTCGGCGGCGTCGCTGGCCGCGCACTCGGCCGCGATCGGCGAGATGCTGGCCGGCCGGGCCCGGCTGTGGCTGGGGCCGTTCGCTCCGCCCGCCCGCCTGCCGGCCGGCCTCGAGGACGCCGCCCTGGTGGTGCCGACCTCCGGCTCGACGGGGAACGCCAAGGCGGTCGCGCTCGGCCTCGACGCCCTGCTCGCCTCCCAGGACGCCACCGCCCGGCTCCTCGCCGCCGGTCCCGACCTCGACGGCTCGGTCGCGCCGGGCCCTGCCGGGGACGCCCGCGGCCACGGCTTCTGGCTGCCGCTGCTGCCGCCCACCCACATCGCCGGGGTGCAGGTCCTCGCCCGCGCCCATCGCACCGCCCAGGTCCTCGGCCTGTCCTCCGCCGCGCTGCCGGACCCGCTGGGGGACCTGCGCGGTCACTTCGACGCCGCCGCCTTCGCCCGGCTCGCCGAGCCCGCCCTCGACCAGGCCGCCCGGGCCGGGCTCCCCGCCCTCACCTCGCTCGTGCCCACCCAGCTGACGCGGATCGTCACCGGCTCCACCGGCGCCGACGCCCGCGCCCGCTCGCTGCTGCGGCGCTTCGCGGCCGTGCTCGTGGGCGGCGCGGCCACCGCCCCGGACGTGCTCGCCCGCGCCCGCGCGCAGCGGATCGCCGTGCGCACCACCTACGGCTCCTCGGAGACCGCCGGCGGCTGCGTCTACGACCGCCGCCCGCTGCCCGGGGTGGCTCTGGAGATCGACCGACCGGACCCCGACGGCGCAGGACGGCTGCGGATCCTCTCCCCCACCCTGGCGCTGGGCTATCTCACCGCCGACGGCGACCGGGACGACTCCGGCTTCTCCCCCGGGCCGCCGCGCGCCGTCCTCACCTCGGACCTCGCCGAGCTCTCCGCGGACGGGCACCTGACGGTGCTGGGCCGGGCCGACGACGTCATCACCACCGGGGGCCGCAAGGTCCTCCCCCAGGACGTGGAGCGCGCGATCGACCGCTCGCTCATGCTGCGCGACATGGTGCGCGCCGCCGTGGTGGTGGGGGTGCCCGATCCCGAGTGGGGCCAGCGCATCGAGGCGCTGGTCACCCTCGAGGAGGGGCTGGACCCGGCGGAGGCGACCTCGCTCGTGCGCTCGGCCCTGCGCACCTCCGAGCTGCCCGCCCACATGATCCCCAAGCGGGTCCATGCGGTCCCCGAGCTGCCGCTGCGCGGGATCGGGAAGATCGACCGCGCCGCGGCCCTCCGCCTCGCCGTCGGACGCTGAGGGCCGCTCGCTGACCGCGGCGTATCCTCGAACGGGCCGTCGTCCGGCCCCCGAGTCCGCACGAGCCGAGCCCACGACCGCACAACCGCACAACCGCACAACCGCACAACCGCACAACCGCACAACCGCACAACCGCACAAGGAGCATGATGGCCAGCCTGTCCCAGTGGGTGCAGGGCGCCCGTCCCCGCACCCTGCCGGCCGCGCTGGCGCCGGTCGCCGCGGGCACCGGTGCCGCCGCCTGGCAGCTCGAGGAGCTGCACGGGAGCGTCGACTGGTCGATGGTGGTCCCGCGGGCGCTGCTCGCCCTGGCCGTGTCCTTCTCCCTGCAGATCGGCGTGAACTTCGCCAACGACTACTCCGACGGGATCCGCGGCACCGACGACGACCGCGTCGGCCCCTTCCGCCTCACCGGCTCCGGTGCCGCCCGGCCCGCGACCGTCAAGCGCGCCGCGATCGTCTCCCTCGCCCTCGGCGGCCTGTTCGGACTGGCGCTCATCGCCCTCGCCCAGATCTGGTGGGCGCTGGTGGTCGGCGCCGCCGCCATCGCCGCCGCCTGGTCCTACACCGGCGGGAAGCGCCCCTACGGCTATCTCGGACTCGGCGAGCTGTTCGTCTTCGTGTTCTTCGGTCTGGTCGCCGTCAACGGCACCGCCTATGCGATGACCGCGCAGCCCAGCTGGGTGGCTCTGCTGGCCTCGATCGCGATCGGTCTGCTCGCGGTCGCTCTCATGCTCACCAACAACCTGCGCGACATCCCCACCGACGAGCTCGCCGGCAAGCGCACGCTCGCGGTGCGGCTCGGTCAGCGCGGCACCCGGGGTCTGTACGCCGCGACGCTGCTGGTGCCCTTCGCGCTGATGGTGCCGGTGATGGCGGAGCGGCCGGCGGTCCTGCTGGTGCTGCTGGCGCTGCCGCTCGCCCTGCGTCCGCTGCGCAGCGTGCTGCGCGGCGCCCGCGGGCGGGACCTGATCCCCGTGCTCGGGGCCACCGGGCGGCTCGAGCTGGTCTACTCCCTGCTGCTGCTCATCGGCCTGGTCCTGTGACCTCGTCCGGCCCGGTGAGGGGATCCCGCCCCGCGGCGTCGTCCGTCGGGGGCGTCTCGTCCAGCAGGGAGTCCTCGAACTCGGCGTCCTCGTCGACCACCGGGCCGCGGCGCTCGGCCCGCCGCTCGTCGGCCGCCTTCCACCGCATCGCGGCGGCGTCCCGCAGCCGGTCCAGGAACAGGATCGAGATCAGCATCGCGATCAGCGCCGCGAGCACCCCGGCCAGCATCACCCCGACTCCGGCCAGGGCCAGCAGCCACCAGAGCAGGGCCCACAGGCCCAGTCGGATGACGGCGTAGAGCAGGAAGTGGCGCATGCCCCCAGCGTAGTTCTCCGCCCTGGGTGCCGCCTCGGGGACGCCTCCGCAGCAGCCGTCCACCCCGCGATCAGGTGCGTTGCCTAGACTTCTGCCATGGCCCGCGGCATCATCGCAGTTCTCTCCATCGCCCTGACCGTCTTCGCGCTCGCCGATTGCGTGCAGACGCAGGACGAGAAGGTCCGCGGCCTGCCCAAATGGGCCTGGATCGTGCTGATCGTGCTGATCCCCTGGGTGGGACCGATCACCTGGCTGTTCGTGGGCAAGGAGCGCAAGCTCGGCGGAGGCGGCGGGAAGGACCCGCGGCGCGGACCGCTCGCTCCCGACGAGGACCCCGACTTCCTGCGCAAGCTCGACGAGGACATCCGCCGTGAGCGCCGCGAGCGCCGCGAGCAGGACGGCGGCGAGGAGCCGCCGACGGACCCGGGGCCGCGCGCCGGCTGAGCCGCGCGCCGCTCACCGTCCGCGCCCTCGCGGGGAGAGCCAGAGCCCTCAGAGACCCGAGGACGCAGAGACCCGAGGACGAGCCCTCAGAGTCCCGAGTACGAGTGCAGGCCGTTGATCACCGTGTTGACGATCGTGTAGTTGAAGACCACGGCCACGAAGCCGGCCAGGGCCAGTCCCGCCGCACGGCTGCCGCGGAACCCGCCGGTCGCGCGGGCGTGGAGGTAGGCGGCGTAGATCACCCAGATGATGAAGGTCCACACCTCCTTGGGGTCCCAGCCCCAGAACCGGCCCCAGGCCTCTCGTGCCCAGATCGCCCCGAAGATGAGGGTGAAGGTCCAGCACACGAAGGCCACCGAGTGGATGCGGAAGCTCAGCGACTCGAGCACCGTCGAGGAGGGCAGCCGGTCCAGCACATGGCCGAACCGTCCCCAGTGCTCGGGGTGGTCCTCCCCTGCGGAGACCTTCTCCACCAGAGCCCGCTCGTGGCGGGCCTGCAGCAGCTGCAGCGCGGCGATCACGGCACCGAGGATGGACAGCGCGGTGGCGATGATCGCGACGCCGATGTGGATGTAGATCCAGTGCGAGTTCTGCAGGCTCGGGGTGAGCGCAGCGGCCGGCACGATCCAGAAGGTCTGGGCGAGCAGGAGCACCAGGAGCACGGGGCCGACCACGAAGGTCCCCAGCGCGCGCAGCTCGAGCCGCCGGAGGCTGAAGACGAAGAAGGCGAGCATGACCACCGCGGTGCTGGTGGTCGCGAACTCGTACATGTTCGCCCACGGCACGCGCTCGGTCGCGAGCGCCCGGGTCACCACGCCCAGCACGTGCAGAACGGTCGCCGCTCCCGCGAGCAGGAAGGCGAACCTCTGCGCGGTCATGGTGCCGGTCGCGGTGCCGGCGGCACTGCTCCCCGGCACGGCAGCACTGCTGGAGGACCCGGCAGCACTGCTGTCGGACCCGGCGGCACTGCTCCAGGGCACGGCGGCACTGCTGTCGGGCCCGGCGCTCACCGCGGCCGTCTGCAGGGACCTCGCGGTCCTCCCGCGCTCCCGGGCGGCGAGGCGCTCGTCGCTGCGCCGCTGGGAGGTCGAGGCGAGATCGGCGCCGAAGCCGATCAGGGCGAGCACGTAGAGGACGATCGTCACCACGAGGGCGAGGTTCGAGATCTCCGCCAGCTGCTCATCGATCACTGTGCACTTCCTTCAACGGGGTCGTCCGCGGCCCGTGAGGGCCGCTGCTGCGCGGTCTCCCGCGTCGCGTCATGGGGTCCATCCTGCCCCTCGGCGAGCGCCGAGGCCAGGTTCCGCACGTCCTCCTCCAGGGAGGGGTCGTCGCTGCGGGCGAGTCCGGCCACCTCGAGCACCGCTCCGGAGTCCGTCGCGCGCACCCGCACCCACACGCGCCGTCGGGGCACGAAGAGCGAGAGGATCAGCCCGCCGACGGCGACCAGGGAGCTGATGAGCACCCAGCGTTCGAAGGGATCGTGGGCGATGTCGAAGGCGGCGTAGCGGCGCAGGCCGTCGAAGCTCACCGTGGAGCCGTCCGGCAGCGCGTACTCCTGGCCGGGGTAGAGCCGGATCAGCACCGGGTCGCCGTCCTCCCCCGTGACCGGGGTGAGGGTCGAGATGTCCACCTCGTAGGCGTTCTGCGGGACGCCGGTGTCCAGGCCCAGATCGCCCTGATGGACGGTGACGGCGAGCTGCGGGTCCAGGGCGTCGGGGTAGAGCGAGCGCGGACCCTGCTCATCGATGGTGCCGGTGGGCAGGAAGAAGCCGACCACGGCGGTCTGCTCGGGCTCGGCGTCGGGCGCCTTGATCACCAGCTGGGAGGTGTAGCCGGTGTCCCCCATCGGCACCGTGATCACCGGGCCCTCGGCGACGACGCTCCCCTCGGGGTCGGTCACGGTGACCTCGGGGGCGTAGCCGTTGCCGAGCAGGTACATCGAGGCGCCGTCGACGTGCAGCGGCTTGTTGACCTGCACGGTGCGGGAGAGATCCTCCTCGCCGGGGGCGCTGACCACGACGTCGGCCTCGAAGGAGCGCGGCTCGCCCACGGTGCCGGCCTCGTCGGGCTGGACGTAGGTGGCGCGGAAATCGTCCAGGGTGAGGCGGAAGTCCGGCATGTCGGCCTCGTCGAACCAGGCGCCGGACTCGAAGGAGTCGTACTGGGTCAGCGAGTTCGCGAAGCCGTCCCCCTCGATGACCGTGACCTGCCCGCGATAGCTGGTCAGCGTGCCTCCGGCGATGCTAATCAGCACACCGACCAGGGCGATGTGGAACAGCAGGTTGCCGCTCTCGCGCAGCAGGCCGCGCTCGGCGCTGACGGAGCGCGAGCTCGTCTCCTCGCGCACCTCGGTGCGATAGCGGGAGCGACGCAGGGAGCGGCGGGCACGCTCGAGCAGGGCGACGGCGTCCGCCCCCGGCAGCTCGATCCGGGTGTGGCCCGCGAAGCGGGTCAGGCGCGACGGGGTGCGCGGGGGCCTCGCGCGCAGCTGCTTGAGGTGCACGCCCACCCGCGGCACGATGCAGCCGATCAGCGAGATGAACAGCAGCAGGTAGATCGCGGAGAACCAGGGCGAGGAGAAGACGTCGAAGAAGCCCGCCGCGTCGAGGAACTCCCCCCAGGCGCCGTTCTCCTCGAGGAACTGCTCGGTCAGCGCCGGGTTGACGCCGCGCTGCGGGTACAGCGACCCGGGCACCGCGGCGATGGCCAGCAGCATGAGCAGGATCAGCGCCGTCTGCATGCTGGTCAGCTGGCGCCACAGGAACAGCAGCGTGCCGCGCAGGCCCAGGGAGGGGACGGTCGCGGGCCCGCGGCCGTCCACCTCGGGCTTGCTGCTCCAGGAGCCGCTGTCCCCGGAGGTCCGTGGGGCGGTGCCCCCCTGGTCCTCCTGCGTGCTCGTGCGATCGGGCTCCATCACACCACCGGCTCGAAGGTCGCGATCATTCCCTGCAGCTCACTCATCCAGGTCGACCACACGCCGGTCATCAGCAGCACTCCGATCGCGATCAGCAGGGCCCCGGAGAGCAGTCCGATGGTGCGGCGATGGGCCGCCAGCTTCCGGCTCACGCCCAGGGCCCGCTCGAACAGCAGCGCGAAGAGCACGAAGGGGATGCCCAGGCCCAGGGAGTAGGCCAGGGCGAGGACGCCGCCGCGCAGGGCCGCACCCTCCCCGCCGCCGTCGAGCGAGAGCGCGATGATCGCCGCATAGGTGGGGCCGATGCAGGGGGTCCAGCTCAGGCCGAAGATCAGGCCCATCAGCGGCGCGCCCAGCAGACCGGCGTCGGGGCGCTTGGAGGAGGCCGGGCGGGTGGCCGACAGGCTCGGGAAGACTCCCATGAACAGCAGCCCCATGAGGATCACGACGGCGCCGGCGATGCGGTTGATCCAGACCGCGTGCTCCTGGAGCAGGTAGCCGAGCGCCCCGGCGAAGCCGCCCAGCACCATGAACACCACGGCGAAGCCGGCCACGAACAGGGCGCTGCCGGCGAGCATCCGGCCGGTCCCCGGACGCGAGCGGGCTCCGGCGGGGCGCTTCGCATGCCCGCCGGTCGCGGCGACGGCGCCCTGGCCGGCGAGCCCGGAGACGTATCCGAGATAGCCGGGGACCACCGGCAGCACGCAGGGCGAGAGGAAGGCGACCAGCCCCGCGGCGGCGGCGACCGCGAGCGCCAGCAGCAGCGAGCCGGACAGCGCGGTGGCCTGGAAGGCGGACCCGACCTCGGCGAGGGTCATTCGGCGATCACCGTGTCGATCATGGCGCGCAGCACGGAGGGGTCCGCGGCACCGGAGACGCGGGCCGCGACCCGGCCCTCCCGGTCCATGACCAGGGTGGAGGGCACGGCGTTGGGGGCGACCTGGCCGCGCAGGGAGTACATGATCTCGGCGTCGACGTCCGGCATCGAGGGATAGGTGATGGAGTACTTCTCCTCGAAGGCGCGGGCGGGACCGGCGGCGTCGCGCACGTTGACCCCGATGAGGCTCACGCCCTGGTCCTGGTAGTCCTCGTGGATGGCCTGCAGGTCGGGCGCCTCCTTGCGGCAGGGAGGGCAGGAGGCGTACCAGACGTTGAGGACCAGCACCTCGCCGCGGTGGTCGGCGGCGGCGAAGTCCTCGTCGTCGTAGGTGGTGCCGACGACGTCGAGCGGCTCGCCGCGCTCCTCGGGCGCGATCTCGGTGGCCACGCCGTCCCCGGAGATGTAGCCGGCGTCCCCGGAGTCGTAGCGGTCGCTGGTGTCGGTCCCGCACCCGCCCAGCAGCAGCGCGGCGGGGAGGGCGCCGGCGGCGGCGAGCAGGCTCCGTCGGGTCCGGCGCGGCGCGTGCCGCGGCATCATCGCTCCGCTCACGTCAGCCTGCCCCCGGTCGCGTCCACCGCGCCGGCGTAGAGCGCGGCGGCGGGCTCGGCGTAGCCGACGTCGGCCAGGTGAGGACCGACGAAGCGCAGGCTGGTCACGGAGCACAGCCCGCACTGGCGGCGGCGGGGGTCGTGGACGAGAGGGCGGCCCTCGGCGCTGCGGCGGGTGACCCAGATCGGCAGCTGGTGCAGGACCAGCACGGCCTCGTGGCCCTCGGCCTCGGCGCGCGCGTCGTGGACGGCGGAGACCACGCGGGCGACCTGCTCCCGGTAGGGCTCGCCCCAGGACGGACGGAAGGGGTCGATGAACCAGCGCCAGTTGCGCGGGTCGGTGAGCTTCGCGTCCCCGTGCCCCATCCGCTGGCCCTCGAAGCGGTTGCCGGACTCGATGAGGCGCTGGTCGGTGTCGACCACGAGGTCGTGGGCGGCGGCGATCGGGGCCGCGGTCTGCTGGGCGCGCAGCAGCGGGGAGGAGCGGACCAGGGTGACGTCCGACGCGGCGAGGTGCTCGCCCACCAGCTCGGCCATCTGCTCACCGCGGTCGCTGAGGCGGTACCCCGGCAGGCGCCCGTAGAGGATGCGCTCGGGGTTGTGCACCTCGCCGTGGCGGACGAGGTGGACCGTGGTGGTGCTCATGGGGGCGGCGTCTCCTTCGCTCTCGCGCGGCCGGCTCGAGCTCGGGCTCGGGCGGCCACACGGTACCAACCGAACCTCCGGATCAGCGGGGAGCGGCGGCGCTCCCGTGAGGTGCCGGACACCCGATCGCGATCGGGGCGTCCTCGGCGAGCGTCTTGCCCAGGATCCGGCCGAGCTCGAGAAGGTCCTCGTGCCCGACGACGTCGAGGAGGTGCTCGCGCACGGAGCGGACGTGCGTGGGGGCGGCGCGGTCGAGCATCGCGGCGCCCTCAGCGGTCAGCTGCGCCTGTCGCCCGCGGCCGTCGGCCGAGCAGCGCACCCGCTCCACGAGCCCCCGCTTCTCCATCCGGGTGATGGTGTGGGTCAGGCGCGAGCGGGAGTGGACCACCTTGTCCGCGAGCTCGGACATGCGCAGGAACCTGCCCTCCGCCTCGGACAGACGCACCAGGATCTCGTACTCGCCGAGCGTCAGGTCGATCTCGGGGTCGGACTGCAGGGCGTCGCTGAAGCGATCGTTCAACAGGGTGGTGGCGTACAGGAAGGTGCGCCATGCCGTCTGCTCGCTGGGCGTCAACCAGAGCTCCTCGGAGGCGGAGGGCCGCTCCTGAGCGGAGCGCCCCCCACCGCTTGACTTGGTGTCGTGCATCACGTTTTCCTCTTCCATGGGACGGGCCTGTTGCCATCATCCCCCATTTTAGTTTATGTTTCAAGCATAAGCTTCGTGGTCGAGTCCTTCGATCACCTCTGCCCCGATCCTCTCAAGGAGACCACCACATGACCGACCTCACCCCCGGCACCTGGACCCTCGACCCCGCGCACACGTCCACGGCCTTCACCGTGCGCCATGCCGGCATCTCCAAGGCCCGCGGCCAGTTCACCGACGTCGAGGGATCCCTGGTGGTCGGCGAGGGCGGCGAGAACCTGTCCTTCACCGCCACCCTGAAGACGGCCTCGGTCACCACCTCGAACCAGGATCGCGACAACCACCTGCGCAGCGGCGACTTCTTCGACGCCGAGAGCCATCCGGAGATCACCTTCGTCTCCACCGAGGTCTCGGGCGACACCCTCACCGGTGACCTCACCATCCGCGACACCACCCGGCAGGTC
Organism: Brachybacterium sp. AOP43-C2-M15; assembly: GCF_052446295.1. Lineage (NCBI taxonomy): Bacteria > Bacillati > Actinomycetota > Actinomycetes > Micrococcales > Dermabacteraceae > Brachybacterium > Brachybacterium sp. AOP43-C2-M15. The sequence continues at coordinate 827 of NZ_JBQSWB010000018.1, read as the reverse complement.
TCCCTCGACTTCTCCTACGAGGGTGCGGCCACCGACCCCTTCGGCACCTACCGCGCGGGCTTCACCGGCGAGACCACGATCTCCCGCAAGGACTTCGGGCTGACCTGGAACGCCGCCCTCGAGGCCGGCGGCGTGCTGGTCGCCGACGACGTCAAGATCCTCATCGAGGCCGAGTTCACCGCGCCGACCGCCGCCTGACCCTCCCCTCCGCGGCGCGCCGTGCGCCGCCGGGCCACGACGGGCCGTCCGCTGCTGCGGGCGGCCCGCCCCCGTCCCCGATAGGGTGCGCTCCATGTCCAGCTCCACCTCACGCGCCCCGCGCGTCCCCCGTCCGTCGGATCCCGACGCCCGCGTCCTGTTCCTCACGCGCGAGGGCTGCCACCTGTGCGAGGAGGCGCTGCCGGTGGTGCGGGCCGAGGCGGATCGCGTCGGCTCGACCGTGGAGGTGCGCGACATCGACGAGGACCCGGCGCTGCAGACCGACTGGGACCACGACGTCCCGGTGATCATCGTCGACGGGAAGGTCCATGCGCGCTACCGGGTCGAGGCCGCAGCACTGCGCGCGGCCCTGAGCCGGCGACCGTGGTGGCGCCGCCTCACCGGACGCGCCTGACCGCCGGGCCCGAGCCGCGGCACCGACACCGACACCGACACCGACACCGACACCGACACAGTGGACGTGCCCCGGACATGCATCGGCCCCCACCTCGTGGTGGGGGCCGATGCATGTCACACTGCGCTCACTTCTTGTTGCGACGCTGGTGGCGGGTCTTGCGAAGCAGCTTGCGGTGCTTCTTCTTGGACATGCGCTTGCGTCGCTTCTTGAC